>JABHKC010000200.1 GCA_018692315.1 Bacteroidota bacterium
AACATATACTGAGTCAACAATAAATCCGCATCCATCTGAAATTGTAACATAATACATCCCAGGATTGGTGGCCAAAATTGAATCAACATATTGGTCGGTTGACCAGACAAAACTTGTTCCACCGCCAGCAATCAATATCAAGGAGTCGCCATCGCAAATTGTGGTGTCATTCATTAGGCTTGAAATTGGCAGATTATTTATCTCAACAAAAACAGTATCGTAAGAATAACAAGCACTATCTTCCACAATTACTGTGTATTCAGTAGAAATTACAGGGCTGACAGAAATAGTTTGAGTGGTTTCGCCGGTTGACCATAAAAAGTTAGAACCAGCATTTCCTGCATCTAAAATTATAGTATCGGTTTCGCATATTAGGGTGTCGTTGCCGAGGTTTACAGAGAGGGCTTGGCAGGAATTATTTAGAGATAATAACCAAACTGCACCACAATTTGTTCCACCGTCATCATCAAAAACCGCACCTACAAATAACTCTACAAGCCCATCTCCATTCATATCACCTACAAAATCTACTGTCGTGCCAAATGAGTCGCTGGGATCCAAATTTCCTGTGAAATTACCTTGTGTATCACTTATCTTTTGATATGAATTTACAGTTCCATTCGAATTTAAAAATAAAATCCAAACTGCTCCTTGATCATTACCCCCATCGTCATCTTTTCTGGCACCTACAGCAATGTCGTTAACTCCATCTCCGTTTATGTCATTCAATAATGTTAAAGAAATCCCAAAAAGGTTATCATTAGATAAAATTCCTGTAAAATTCCCCTGAGTATCGCTAATTTTCTGATACGAATTAACTGTTCCATTAGAGTTTAAGAATAATATCCATACAGCTCCTCTGTTATAACCACCATCATCATCAAAAAAACTTCCTACTGCAATATCATAAACACCATCATTATTAAAATCTCCAATAAATTCAATACTCCTTCCAAAACGATCACCAGCATTAAGAAGACCTATCATATTTCCTGCTGAATTACTAATTTTTTGATAATTATTTACAGTCCCATTTGCATTTAAAAATAATATCCAAATAGCTCCACAATCTGTTCCTCCATCATCATCGTTAACTGAGCTCACCGCAAGTTCATTTATACCATCATTGTTGAGGTCTCCAATTATACTTAATGAAATTCCAAATAAATCATCACTATCTAAAACACCTGAAAAATTGCCATATGTATTACTTATTTTCTGATGTCCTAAAACTGTACCATTTGTATTTAAGAACAAAATCCAGACAGCTCCACAATCTGTACCACCATCATCGTCATACCTTGCTCCTACAGCAATATCATTTATTCCATCACCATTAACATCACCAAGTGAAGTAATACCTAACCCAAATTCGTCCCAAGAATCAAGAATACCAAAAAAATTCCCTTGTGTATCACTAATTTTTTGATGAGAATTAACTGTTCCATTTGAATTTAGGAATAAAATCCAAACTGCTCCTTTGTTTAAACCTCCATCTCCATCGCAATATGCTCCAACTGCAATATCAATAACACCATCTCCATTCAAATCTCCAATAGATTCAACAACAGAAAATCTATCAGCTGGATTAAGTACTCCATTGAAATTGCCTGATAAGGCACTTATTTTCAAATGATATGCTACTGTTCCAGGTTGGGACAGTAGATTATTTGAAATGAATAAAAAAAATATTAAAAAAGTAAAAAGATAAATATTATTTGTTTTCATAACTGAAGATTATTAGATTAGCAAATCTAAAATAACTAATACGAAAATCATCAATTCGCAGGATAAGTCAAAATCACTGAATTTAAAGTTTTTATTTGATAGCCTTCGCCAGGAATCATATCGCCAATATTATTTATGCTATAAATAGGCCAATAAATTAGTCCATCTCCATTTTTCACTATTACAATTTCGTTTTCAATTGGAGCCAGCATTATTTCTATCGATGCCGATGATTGTCGCAAATATCCTATAAAACTCCAATTTTGCGGAATTAAGAATGGTGTAAGTTCAGGGATTAAAGCATTTCCATAAACAAATAATGTTTGTGGCGAATTCATTTTTACCTGATAGCCTTCACCAATTATCATATTTCCAATATTGTTCAGGTTGTAAATAGGCCAATAAACCATTCCAGTTGTATTTTTCACAATAATTATTTCAGGATCTAAATAGTTCATAACACTATCGATGTTAGTTTGAAATGGATCTATATAGCTTGAAATAATATTCCAGCCTACTTGCATATTTATTGCTTGATTTTCTGTCAGATAAATTATTATTGAATCAGTTGCGCTGCAATAATTTGTATCTGTAACAATCACTGAGAAATAATTTGCTCCGACATTTATTATTGAGCTATCTAATGTTATTATTTGATTTGTTTCTCCATTGTTCCATAGATATGAAATAAAACCTGTGCCGGCATCAATCGTATAAGTTTGAGAAAAACCTATGGTCGTATCATTTCCAAGGTTTATTTCAGAGTTTTGAACTAATGAAACATTTATGCTATCACCTTCAGTATCTTCGCATTGGTTTGTAACAGCTACATAATAGTTTCCTGCATTTGTAATAACAATTTGTTGAATAGTCTCAGCGCTTGACCAATAAAAATCGCTGCCTGAATTTCCAGCATCTAATTCAAGAGAATTACCTTCGCATAAAACCGTATCATTTCCCAAATTCACTTGAGGAACGGGAAAAATATTTATTTCAAATGTATCGGAATCAACACAGTCGGAATATGAAACATCAACAAAAACTGTCATTGCTGAATCCGGCATAATTGTTACTGTCTGGCTGGTTGACCCACCGGACCAAAGATATGTTGCTCCGGGATTGCCAGCATCAAGAAAAACACTGTCTTTTTCGCAAACTGTGGTATCATTGCCAAGAAAAACAATGGGATTTGGAAGTGGTGTGATTAGTATGGAATCTGTGCCGAAACAGCCTGAATTATCAACAACAACACTAAAAATGGTTGGTGTATTTGGAGTAGCAAATATCGACTGTAATGTTTGTCCGGTTGACCACAAAAAATCTAAACCCATATTTTGAGCATCAAGTAAAACTGTTTCTCCTTCGCAAATTGAGGTGTCGTTTCCAAGATTTACAGTTGGCTGCGGAACAGCATTTACTGCTATTGCTCCAACAGAAGCTCCGCATTCATTATCCACATAGACGCTATACAATCCACTCGAATTTACCGAAATACTTTGAGTAGTTTCTCCTGTTGACCACAAATAATATGAGCCTGGATTACCAGCATTTAGAAGTGCTGAGCCTCCAAAGCAAAAACTTATATTATTACTAAAATACACATTCGGCACAGGATTAACCTGAACATATACAGAATCGACAATAAAACCACAACCATCGGAAATTGTAACATAGTACATTCCTGTGTTTGTAACCAGAATAGAATCTACATATTGGTCGGTTGACCAGATGAAACTTGTTCCACCACCAGCAATCAAAATCAATGAGTCGCCATCACAAATGGTAGTATCATTCATTAGACTTGAAATTGGTGGATTACTTATCTCAACAAAAACAGTATCGTATGAATAACAACCACTATCTTCAACAATTATAGTGTACTCAGTAGAAACTATCGGACTTACGGAAATAGCTTGGGTTGTTTCTCCGGTTGACCAAGTGTAGCTTGCACCCGGATTTCCTGCATCTATAACTATAGTATCGGTTTCGCAAATTAGAGTGTCGTTACCTATATTTACAGGGAGAGCTTGGCAGGAATTATTGAGAGATAATAACCAAACTGCACCACAATTACTTCCTCCATCGTCATCGAAAACAGCACCTACAAATAACTCTACCATATTGTCGTTATTAATGTCACCTACATAACTAATAGTCATACCAAAAGAATCACTTGGGTCTAAAGTTCCTAAGAATCCGCCTTGTGTTTCGCTAATTTTTTGATGTGAATTTACTGTTCCATTCGAATTTAAAAATAAAATCCAAATAGCACCTTGATCATTTCCGCCATCGTCATCCTTTCTGGCACCTACGGCTAAGTCTTTTACCCCATCTCCATTGATATCATTTAACAAGGACAAAGAAGTACCAAAAATGTCGTCATTAGACAAAACGCCTGTAAAATTTCCCTGAGTATCACTGATTTTCTGATATGAGTTAACAGTTCCATTTGAGTTCAAAAACAACATCCAGATAGCACCTCGGTTATAACCACCATCATCATCAAAATAATTTCCAACAGCTATATCACAAACACCGTCGTTATTAAAGTCGCTAATTGATTCAACACTTCTTCCAAAACGATTACCGTAACCGAGAAATCCTGTTAAATTTCCATTCGAATTACTTATTTTTTGATGAAAGTTTACAGTCCCATTTGCATTCAGAAACAATATCCAAACGGCTCCACAATCTATTCCTCCATCATCATCGTTTACAGCTCCCACAGCAAGTTCATTAATCCCATCGTTGTTCAAATCATCAACTCTACTCAATGATATTCCAAACAAGTCATCACTATTTAACGTACCTGAAAAATTCCCAAAAGAGCTGCTAATTTTCTGATATCCGTTTACAGTACCATTTGTGTTTAAAAACAAAATCCAAACTGCTCCACAGTCTGTACCACCATCATCGTCGTATCTTGCTCCTACAGCAATATCATTTATTCCATCACCATTTACATCACCAAGTGAAGCAATATCCAACCCAAATTCATCCCAATAACCTAGATTACCAAAAAAATTCCCCTGTGTATCGCTAATTTTTTGATAAGAATTAACTGTTCCATTTGAATTAAGGAATAAAATCCAAACTGCTCCATGATAAAATCCTCCATCCCCATCGCAATATGCCCCAACTGCTATATCTAAGACTCCATCTCCATTCAAATCTCCAATAGATTCAACAACTGAAAATCTATCACTTGGGTCAAGAATCCCATTAAAATTACCATAAGAGGCACTAATTTTTGAATGATTTGCTACAGTTCCAGGTTGAGAAAATAAGCTATTTGAAAATATTAAAAAGAAAAATGCTAAAATATAATTAGATATTTTTTTCATAACCATAAGTATTTTGTCAAAAGAAATATGACTTACAAACTTATGAAATTTATATACGAATAGCAATCTATTTTAACAATTTCGAAGATTCTTTTTCCAATTGGTTGGATTTCTCCACTTTACCCATACTTTCTTTATTGATATGATTTCAATTTCTTCATAAAAATTAAATAAATATAAAATAAACGGGAAAGAAATTAGAATAATTAACTTTAGAATAATAGCTAAATAAAAATTTAAACTGTTTGTAAGAATAGAAATCAAATATAACAAAATACCTACAATTAACAATTTCATTATCTTGATTATTTCGTAGTTGATTTTGTAGAATTTATTTGAATAATAATAGTAAAGTACTACCATTAGAATGCTTGAAAACACAGTTGTTATGGCAGCACCATATATATTAAGTAAAGGAACCAAAATAATACTAATCCCTAAATGAAAAATTGCAGCTGTTAAAACTATGTAAGCATTGTATTTTGTTTTTTTTGTATAGTGCAGACCTAAGGAAAATACGTATTGTATTCCTTTCAAGACGAATGTAAAGCATATTATTGGTATTATTGAATATGCAAGCCAATAGTCTTCATTCTTTGCAAATATTTCGATTAATTCTTTTGAAAATAGCGATAATGCTAAAACCGATAAAACTAATATGAAACTATAATAAGTTAATACTTTTGAAAAATATCTTTTTGCATCTGGTTTATCAAACATATTGAATGCAATAGGTAGAAAACCAAGCTGAAATGATTGTAAAATTATAACATTTATGACGCTCGCAATTTTATATCCTAATGTGTAAATTCCATTATCTGAATAATTATGAAAATATGGAATAATAAATCTATCGCTAAGGTTTAATATCATTGCGGAAATTGAAGTAAAAATTAACGGGAAGCCATATTTAAACATCTCTGAAAGAATTTGAAAATTGAATTTCCAGTTTACATGTTTTAAAACAAATGGCAATGACAATATAGTAAGTAGCCCACTTCCTATGAGCTGACTAAGAATAATAGCTTTAATTCCCATTTTAAGATATACAATAAAATATATGTTTAAAAAGAGAATAGTTAGAAGTTTTAAGGTAGTTATTACAACAAAGAATACCGATTTTTCTTTTATTCGTATTAGATCGAAAGCAATGTGATTCAGAATTTCAAAAGAAGCCGACAAAAACAATAATGGGAAAAAACTAGAATATTCATAATTTTTAAAAAATAACAATGAAAATTGATTTTTAAAGGGTAACAGTGCAATATTAACAAAAAAAACTATCAGCACTGTAGAAATTAATGCTGTATAAATTATTGATTTTTTGGCATCTGAGTCTTTTTCTGAGGCATACCATCTCATCATTGCAGTAGAAAGCCTAAAACCAAATACTGTAGCTACAAATAGCATTACAGCCTCCAAGGTTCCCCACATACCATATTCTGTTGTGGTTAGATGTGTAGTATATAATGGCAATAAAACAAAACCAATCAATTTCGAGCTTAAATTTCCTAAACTATAAATAATTGTATGTTTTGCAGTATGTTTTAATTTATCTAACATTATAGTTTAAATGAATAAATAGCTTGTCTATCTTAATAAATTATTCTTTCAAATCATGAATAATAATTTCAGAGATTTGTTTAGCAACAATTCTGCTACCTTTCGCAGAAAAATGAATTCCATCAGGATAATCGGTTTCACAATTTAAGTCATCTAAATTCAAATGTATCAAATCATTTCTATCAGAAATTTCTTCTATAACTTTATTATATTTCTCAAAACTCCTTGAGCTACCTGGGATAGCATTCTCAATACGTTCATTAGCCCTATTAATGGATAATGTAATAATTTTTGCATTAGTTTCCTTTTCAAGAGTTTTAATTATATGATCATAATATTTTTCAAATTTTTTTATTGATATCCATGATTTTTTCCCACGTAGTTTTACAAAAAAAGAACTATATTTTTTGAATATTCTGCTATGAATAGAACCTAAGAGAGTTTTAATAAAAAAATCATTCTTCATATTTAAAATATTTGCATACCAAAATGGTATTTCTCTTGTAGAAGCATCTGGAACACCAATATTTAAAATATAATAGTTCGGGAAAGTGTTGATAATATCATCAAACTTCGTCATAATATCAGTAATTGTTGCCCTACCAAAACCTTTATTTCTCACAGCTACAATTTTATCGGATAATCTTTCCTGCAAAATGTCCTCTAAAATTTGTCCATAATTTTTATTGTAAGGATTTTTTTGAGGTGGACGAACACGGATAGCAACTGAATTTCCAACTATTGTGATTCTAATTATTTTCATTTGTACCCATTATAATTTATATCTATACAAACTTCCTAAGCCGTCACAAATACTCATTAATTCATTTTTTTGATTAGAACTCCAATCTTCATAATGTTTATAAGTCCCAGACTTTTGCACATTTTCCTTTGCAGAAAGCGACTTTTCTATAGTTTTCTGGTTAATATTTACTTCAAGAAAATCTAATAATTTGTTACAGTTTTCCACTGTCAAATCATTGAAATTGAATGTGTAAATTCTTTCATCGGGGATGCTTTTCTTAAAATCTTCAATAAACGAATTCGTCTCGTTCCACAGCCACGATACTTTTTCAATTTTGGAATAAGATTTCCAGTTAGTTTTTTCGGTTTCTGTTAATGGCACTATTCGTTTTATCTCATCGTTTCTATACTTTTTGTAATAGTTTCGTCTGATGCCCGACCTAACAAACTCCCCCGGATGTCTATATATGTGAACAAATTTTGAATTTGGTATCAACTTGGCAATTACCGGAGCAAAAAATGTGATGTAATTGTTTGTCTCAAAATATCTTTTTTCAGATTTTACAGAATATCTCAAGAATTGTTCTCTTCCAGTCAAAAATATTTCTTCGATTAGCTTTGTCTCATTTGGGCTTAAATTATGATTATTAGCTTTAAATAGTTCATAAACAAAACGACTTTGTACAGCAAAACTTGGATTTGGGCTATGTTCGACTTTTACATTTTTGTCGTTGGATAATAATTTACTTACCCATTTTGTACCACATCTGCCAGTTGATAGGAAAAAAACCGGTTCTTTCAGGTCTGCAAAATTGTTTGCTCGCAAATCGAAAATGGTTGCGTTCTTTTTGGATTTCCCAAACCGAAATGTCCAGTAAAAATCATCAAGATTTAGTTTAGTTATATTAGATATTTTCAAGTTTAAAAATTTAATTATTCATAAATCTTTGCTAATTCTTTCCCAAAATTTTCCAGATTGTATTTTTCGAGAACTGCTTTCTTTCCGTTTTTGCCCATCTCACGGCATAATTCTCTATTTGCAATAAGATATTCTGTTTTTTCAACCAAATCGTCAACATCTTCACTTCTAAAAACTACACCACAGTTTTCATCATTAATAATTTTTTCCTGAGGTTTGCAATCTGAAACAATCAACGGTTTTTCGAACAGCATATATTGAAAAATCTTGTTTGCTACACCAGATTCGTGTTGTGAATTTTTCACAATTGGCGAAAGGCAAATATCGCTTGCCTTAATATACGATGGTAAATACTTAATATCTTTCCATGGATAATAAATAATATTATTTTTGATTTCTTCTTTCCCGAAATAGTCTTGGAAAAACTCTTGTTCGTGCTTATCTATCGGGCCTATCAGCAAAAGTTTTATTTGCGGATTAGTCTTAGATAGTTTTTTCATGGCCTCAAGGCATGTAACAATTCCACGCCTTTTTCCTATTCCCCCAAAATAAAAAAGTATTATATTTTTTTCTTTCTCAATAATATTTTCATAAATATTATATTCTGAAAATTGTTTCAAATCTGGCACATTCGGATAAATTGTGAATTGATTTTCGTTCAAAAAATCGTACTTTTTCAGAAGATAATTTTTAAAAGTGTCGCTGAGTACAACAATATTTTTCGGATAAGACAAATATGATTTTTCAAGTTTTTTCCAATGTTTTGGTCTTACAATCAGTCTATTAGGAAATTTTGTTGAATATTTATAGCTCATTATTGCCGCCGGATAATTCTCGTGAAGGTCTAATGTAAAAGGAACTTTCAAGTTTTTTGTTGCCATATGTGCTGATTTTGACATATATAAATCGCTTACATGAAGGGCTTCAATTTTGTTCCTTTTTATAAACTTTGTGATATGTTTTTTCCAAAAATAATGATAAAAAGGTAATAAGTTAATAAGAATTACCATTAAATCCTTTAGGGATTTTCTGATTGTTATTCTATTTATTTTTATTTTTTCGAATTCTTCAAATTCCGGATATTTCCCAAAATTGAAACATAAGACAAAAACTTCATGCCCATTTCGCATAAAGGATTTAGTTTCGTTCAAAACTCTTGAGTCAATATAAAGCTCATTGTCAACAATAACTCCAATTCTCATATAAAATTAAAATTTCTTTTCCTTCAAAACAATAGAATAATTAGACAAATATTTCCTATCTATTAGCAAACCTATTAAACATGCTTCGAGACAAAAATACAAAAAGATTATATATAGAAGTGAATAGATCAATATTAATAAAAACTCAAAACAACCAACACGATACTCGAAACAATTTAAAACGTCTGTCAATGCGTCAATAAATAAGTTGCTGAAAATTTTCACATAATTATATCGAACCTTGTGTAGCAATTCTTGACAAACAAAATCCTTTTGGGTCTAATTGATAATCTTCCAATTCTTTCCAAACCAAACCAATTCCTCTCCTTAAAGGGGTATATTTTGCTTTTTTAAAAAAATCAATTTCTTGTTTATTGTAAGAATTGTGATCAAATACCCAATTTCTAATAAGGGTAATACCTTCTCTAAAAATCTCCTTTGTAGCATATTTTACCATTTCTACACTCTCTTTTTGGCTTAATTCTGGATGAAATGTGCTTTGAGAAATATATGCTACCATATTTGGTTGTGAATTAAAAATCAATAAGCCGACTAATTTATTATTATCATTCTCGAATGAGAAAGTATGTATTTTATAAGAATTTGAATTATCATAAATTCTCCATTGCTGAAACTCTGAGGACTGGTCAATTGCAAAAGCATTTTCTTTTTCCTTTAAATTTGCTTGAATTAAATCATTCACTTGATCAATTTTAGCTTCTGTAGATATATGAAATCTTTTTAATACAAGATTGTTAGTGGATTTAAATGAATAATTAAGTTTTGAAAAAAAACAAAGTCCTAAAATTTTTGCCTTATCAATCAATCTATTATTTCTATTCAAACTTGACAGATATTTAAAGCTTGGAACAATTCTATTAGCTATTAAAATTTGTTGATGTTCATACGGGATTTTGAAACCAAGTTTTTTAAATGGCTTATATGCTGAGGTGAAACCCCAAATAACTTTTACACCATTTTCAATACATTTTTCAAACAATACTTGATATAAATTATAAAATACATTTTGACCCCTGTATTTAGGATCAACTAAAGTATCTTCACTTTTACCTGTTAGTACTTTTTCTCCTTTTGAATTTATTAAGAAAATAGGAATCACACAATTAGTCCCTGCTATTTCGTCATTATCTTCACCTATTATATATATTGACCTTCCTGCAGGAGAATTATGAAACTCCCAACGAAATTGTTCTATTGTTCTATTGGAAGAATAGAGACGATTGTGAAAATCATTAATTTTTTTATAGTCTTTTTCTTCGGCCTGTCTATATTTTACCATATTAATTTATTTTTGTTAATAATTTCTTGAGGTGTAACACATTCAATTTTATTTTCATATATGTACAATAAGGTTTTTTTATACTCTTTTATGAAGGAATTGTACTTATAATTAGTAAAGTATGTATTGTGCCACAGTAGAGAGAATAAACAATTATATTTATTCTTCTCAAAAAAATCAATAATTATATTTCCTATTCTATTAGTGTCAATTTTCATATATCTATGAAATGTCCCATCCATAAAATTTAATGGTGCTATTATAAAGTTATAAGGTTTCATTTCACTTATATTGAATGGTTGAAATGCATTTCCGTATGAATTTCGAAAACCATATCTTTCAGCAAAACCTAGACTAGCATCAAAATTTACAATTGAATCTGAAAGTTTTTTCCAGTCTCTATGTGGTAAAAAGTTTAAGAAATGATATCGATTAAATGTAGTGTTCAGATTTCCTTTTTCAATTTCTTCATTGATACTTAGTTTATCACACGATTTGTGTAAGCCATTAATAAATCCATTTGCATTAACTTGATTCAATAGCTTTTGTTCTTTTTCTATAGAATAATCAGCATTTTTAATATTAGAATTTCTATTGCTTTTCGTAACTAACCAAAAAAAAGTTGAACGAATGTCATATTCTGAATCAATTTTGATAATTTTATCAATATTTTTCCAATGTGGCTTTCTTAAAATTTCATTAAATATTAATGTTAATATTACATCCAACCGCATCTTTTTAATAGCCCAAAAACCGTCTTGTACAAATGAACCATAAATTGTATCAATATCATGCGAAACAAAGAAGGAACTTTTTCTAAGTGCATTTTTCATGCCGAATGAATCTATTATTTGATCAATATAATGCTGTACAAGATTAATTTCAATGCAATTATATTTTTCTTGATAACATGAATGTAATAAAAATCTTCCATGATTATCTAAATCAGATTCTTTAGGTGAGAATTCTTGCAAACAATTAATCATATAAAAAGTTGTAGCCAGAAGATCTTTCTTTCTATTTTTATCAAATATTATTTGTTTATTTTTTAAGATATTTGAGTGCGATAAATCTGGAGAGTCTTTAACTAATTCATCGTAAAATTCACATGCAATAACTTGTGTTTTTGAATGTGAATGGTCCCAGATCATATCAGCTTCCTCTGGAATGTCAATAAATTGAAAAGTAATATCTTGATTCTTTTCAACTATTTTTAAGGTATAAAGAATAGGATGATAATAATTAGTTCCTTTTTTTATGTATAATTTCATGTATAATCTTTTTCTAAATAATTCAATCTTTGAGATAGTCTCAAATATCATATATTCATTTAATTCATATTTTAGCAAAAATAATACTATTTACATAAAACTCTAAAAATAATGCCATTTTGTAGGATCATATAACAAATGTGCGAAACTTAATTGTGTAGGTGAACTACTTCCAAAAAACAAATTCAAACTAATAATCTGCATATTTCTCAGAAATTTGCCCTAAAATCCCCATCAACTCATCATAGTCGCTGCAACGAAGCATTGCTATTCGTAAATCGCGAAAATAAGGCAATCCTTTGAATGATTGTGCCATATGACGACGCAGACGAATTATTCCTCGTGGCGTGCCTGCATAATCTATTGATTTGTCAATATGAATTTTTAGCAGTTCAAGCTGCTGAGGAATAGTGAGTTTTGCTAATAATTCTCCGGTTTCGAGGAAATGTTTTATTTCTTTGAAAATATATGGTTTTCCTATACTTGCCCGACCAACCATTATTGCATCAACACCGTATCTATTGAACATTTCTAAAGCAATTTCAGGATTGTCAATGTCGCCGTTTCCTATCACAGGAATTTTTATGCGTGGATTATTTTTTACTTCTCCAATGAGAGTCCAGTCTGCCTCGCCTTTATACATTTGAGTGCGAGTACGTCCATGAATTGTAATTGCCTTTATTCCAACATCTTGCAATCGTTCAGCAATTTCAACTATATTTTTATTGCTTTCGTCCCAACCAAGACGAGTTTTCGCTGTTACCGGAAGTTTTGTGGCTTTTACGACTTCGGCAGTCATTTCCACCATTTTCGGAATATCTTTCATCAAACCTGCTCCACCGCCTTTTGTAGCAATTTTTTTTACAGGGCAACCAAAATTCAGGTCAATAAGTTCAGGATTTAGATTTTCAGCTAATTTTGCAGCTTCAACCATCGATTCAATTTTATTTCCATAAAGTTGAATACCTATAGGACGTTCATAATCAAATATTTCCATTTTCTGAATACTCCTTTTCACATCTCTGATGAGAGCTTCGGACGAAACAAATTCGGTGTACATCATATCTGCACCGTATTGTTTGCACAACGAACGAAACACAATGTCGGTAACATCCTCTAATGGAGCAAGGAAAACAGGATATTTGGGAAATTCAATATTGTCGATTTTCATTTGCTGGAAATTGGAAAATAAAAATTAAAAATTAAAAATTAAAAAAAATACTTTTGCATTTTGCAAAAATAGATACAATTTATGATAAGTTTAAAATGAAATTCATAATTCATGTTTGAAAATTCGTCATTCTTCACAAAAATATTTATGATTGCGTTTATCGTAATCTCCTGTTTTTTAATTATTTTCGTTATAGGATTAGTTTTAGCAATTCCAATTTTCGATTTAAATATTTTTACTGATCCATCAATTCTCGATTCCGAAAATCTGAAAAAAAACGTAGATTTTTTAAAATATCTGCAAATCCTTCAATCTGTTGGACTTTTTGTATTGCCTCCATTTATAATTGCATTTTTATTTTCATATAAAATAAAAAATTACTTAAAGTTAGACACAGGAATTTCCCCTTCATTTTTTATTATTGCTGTTATAGTAATGATTTCTGGTTTGCCAATAATAGAATTTCTTGCAAGAATAAATTCATTTTTAGAACTTCCTGAATTTATGTCCGGCATAGAGAATTGGATGAAAAATGCCGAAGAAAAAGCTGCAGAATTAACAGCAATTTTTCTGCAAACAAAAGGATTTAACGATCTGTTAGTTAACCTCTTAATGATTGCAATAATTCCTGCAATTGGCGAAGAATTACTTTTTCGAGGAGTTGTTCAAAAAGTTTTTATTGATTTAACTAAAAATATTCATTGGGGAATTTTTATTTCTGCATTTATTTTTAGTGCCGGGCATTTCCAGTTCTATGGCTTTCTTCCACGATTGGCGCTCGGAATGTTTTTTGGATATTTGTTAGTTTGGAGTGGCTCAATTTGGCTACCAATAATTGCTCATTTCGTGCAAAATGCGATGGCAGTTTTTTTCTATCATTTTTTCGCAGATAAGTTCAGCGAAGAAGAAATTTTTGAATTAAGTGAAAATTATATTGATTCAAATTTATTATTGATTCTCAGTTTTTTAGTTCTTATTTCAGGAATTTTCATTATCCGAATGATTAATCGTAGAAAAGTACAAGTTTAGTTTTCAATATAAATTTCAATTGAAAACCAAAGAGTATTGATTAATATTATTAGATTTTGCTTTCTTAGCAATTCTAATTTGTTTAATTTTCTTTTCTCTACGATCAGCCATTTTTTGAGCAGATGTTTCTTCTTTTTCCGATTTTCTGAAAACATATGTTAGCCCATATTCTTTAGATAGTTCCCTCTTTTCATTTTCGGAAAATTCGCCATAGAATTCTTCTACTTCGTTCCAAATTTTCAGAATTATACCATCTGCTTCTTTCCGCAGTTCGCTCACTTTTTGGGAATTATTTACAGTAATTTTCTGTAAGTCTTTTTGAAGTTGATAGCTTGACACAAATCTTTCATACCACACTTTAACAACAGCAATAGTAGGATTTGTCATTGGATTTCCTCCATATGCAATCCTCTCCCTTTCACCATCAATAATAATTTTTCCCCATTTGATAACTTCTGCTTCAGTTTTTAGTGCCGGAACTTTTTTAGTACTTGGATTTAATCCATAATAAGTTCTGGCTTTTACGGGAATTTCTCCACGTAATATTGCAAAATTCAAAATTTGGATAAAATGAGAAATATATAGTTTAGATTTTTTAAATAAGGAGGAATAATCTCTATTCCGTGAAACTTGATTTTCAAAAGCAATCTTTTGTCTATCAATAGTTTGCTCAAAAATTGGCAAAAATCTTTTTGTATTTTGTAAGGTATTTTGTGAAAACGCCAATTCATTGTGAAGCACATTTTCAGATTTCTCGAATGCCGTCTTCAGTGCACGAAACCGTGCTATATCAGTATTTGGTAAGCGTCTATATGGCATTAAATATTTTGTTAATATCTTGTTTAAAACTTCTTAATAAACCTGCAAAGATATTAAATCAATATTTCAATCAACTATTTGAAGCCATGTTTTTAATACTTTTTTATTAACAAGTTGTTAGTAAAATCAAATTACATTTCTGTTAATAACTTTATACTAAAAATATTAAGTTTCCTGAAAATCAATTCAAAAATTTGTGGAATTTTGCACCTTCATTTAAAATAAGTTTGTCGAAATAATGTTATTAATCAACAAGTTCTTTAAAAGTAATGAATATTTTTAAAAATACATTTGAATAAATAATATTTAAGTTCTAATTTTAACCCCTTAAAAATTTATGATATGGAAATAAAAAAATCGCCTAAAGCCGACTTAGAGAAGCAAAGAGTCATTTTTATAGAAATTGGCTTAGTTTTAGCTCTATCATTGATATTGTTTGCATTTGAATGGACAAGCTCCAAAGGTTCTGCCGGAGATTTAGGGCAATTAAGCAATGTTGATAGCGAAGAAGAAATTATTCCGATTACAAGGCAGGAAGAAGTAAAACCACCTCCTCCACCTCCTCCACCACAAGTTACCGAAGTTTTAAATATTGTTGAAGACGATGTTGAAATTGAGGAAGAGCTGGAAATAGAAGAAACAGAAGCCGACGAAGAGACAGAAGTAGAAATTATTGAAGTTGCCGATGAGGAGGAAGAAGCCGAGATATTTCATATTGTTGAGGATATGCCGCAGTTTCCTGGCGGAGATATTGAACTTCGAAAATATATCGCAACAAAAGTAGTTTATCCGCAAATAGCGAGAGAAACCGGTATTGAAGGAAAAGTTTACGTATCTTTTGTTGTAAATTCAAAAGGTGCCGTAACAAAAGTTCAATTAGTTAGAGGAGTTGATCCTCTTCTTGACAAAGAGGCTTTAAAAGTAATAGAAGGATTGCCAAAATGGACACCGGGCAAGCAAAGAGGGAAACCTGTGAATGTTTCGTTTACTGTGCCAATTACTTTTAAGCTTGGATAAAAAATAAGAATCAAAGTTGAAATAATAACATTAAAACCCTGATAATAAAATCAGGGTTTTCTGTTTTAACTAAATTCTCATAAATTTATTAATCCATTATATTAAGGAGTTTTTCATTCAAAAAAAAATTAATGTCAGGATATTTAACTACAGACGATAAAGAATTAGCAATATTAATTGGAGTTGTAAATCAGCAACAAAACGAAAAGCAAGTTGAAGAATATTTGAACGAACTTGCTTTTCTTGTAGAAACAGCCGGAGCAGTTCCAGTTAAAAAATTCACTCAAAAAGTAGATCAGGCAAATCCTAAAACATTTGTTGGTTCTGGGAAACTAAACGAAATAATTGGTTTTGTTAAAGAAAATGAAATAAATCTGGTAGTTTTCGACGATGAACTTACTCCAACTCAACTAAGAAATATTGAAAAAGCCATTGAATGTAAAATTCTTGACAGAACAAATTTAATATTAGACATTTTTGCGAAAAGGGCAAGAACTGCGCATTCAAAAGTACAGGTAGAGTTAGCACAATACGAATATCTGTTACCACGACTAACAAGAATGTGGACACACTTAGAACGACAAAGAGGCGGAATTGGATTGAGAGGACCAGGTGAAACCGAAATTGAGACAGATAGACGAATCATACGCGATAAAATTTCTAATCTGAAAGTTCAACTGAAACAAATTGATAAGCAAATGGCTACTCAACGAAAAAATCGTGGAAAATTAGTCAGAGTTTCATTAGTCGGATATACCAATGTCGGAAAATCGACAATAATGAATATGCTTAGTAAATCAAATATCTTTGCTGAAAATAAACTTTTTGCAACTCTCGACACAACTGTTAGAAAGGTTGTGATAGAAAATTTGCCTTTCCTGTTGTCCGATACAGTTGGTTTTATTAGAAAGCTCCCACACAACTTAGTTGAATCTTTCAAATCTACACTCGACGAAGTTCGTGAAGCAGACATTTTGATTCATGTTGTAGATATTTCTCATCCTAATTTTGAAGAACAAATATTGACAGTAAATAGAACCTTGCAAGAATTAGATGCAATAAATAAACCTATTCTGCTGGTATTTAACAAAATTGATGCTTTTTCTTATATAGAAAAAGATGAAGACGATTTAACTCCTATACTTAAGGAAAACTTTAGCCTTGAAGATCTTAAAAAAACCTGGATCACAAAAAACGATTATCCAAGCATTCTAATTTCTGCAAAAACAAAAAATAATATTGATGAATTTCGGGATATATTATACCATCATGTGAAAATTGTCCATAAAAAGAGATATCCTTATAATGAATTTTTATACTAATTCTTCCTTTTAGAATTAGTTAAAGTCCCTGAAATTCCTTTATTGCAAGAGCTAATTTTGTATTTTTTTTTTACGTAAACACTATTCAAATAGTTCTTCAACAATTTCTTTGAATAGATTTTTTGAAAAATATTTGTATTTTTAAATAATACATATTACATTTGCTTCAATTATCAGTTTATTTCAACTCTTTTTCCCAAACAAGAGTTAATAGATTATTGTTTTACTTAAAAAATTAAAATTATGTGTACAATTCAAGCCCACATGTCAGGAGTTTTTCATTTTACAGATGGAAGTATTCCAAAAGTCAAAATTGGTGATAACATTGAAATTGATCAAACCGTAGGATTTATTGAAGCAGAAGGCGAGTATAGCCCAGTTATTTCTTCGTGCGAAGGTGAAGTTAAAGAAATTAAAACTAATGAAAATGAAGATATTGAGGTAAAAAATGAAATTTTCATTATTCAATCAGAAGGTTGTTAGATTTAGGGGATAGTAGAGATAGGCCTATATTGGCTTTATGAACAAGTAACATATTTCATATTACTATCTATGACATTATTAAAAATACAAAAAAATGGAATAAAACAACAATCAGTTTTATGTGTATTTACTTCAATATCACCAATTTGCCATTTTTAATAAATCTCGAACTTCTCACTTGATAAAAATATGTACCTTTTTTTAGATTATTGATTTTAATCGCAGCTTGTTTGCTGAAATTTTCAGACATAACTATTGTTGCGTTAGAATTATAAAGTACAAATTTACACTCATTTTCAATATTTGTAACTATATTTATATAGTTTTTTCGACTTATCGGATTAGGATAAACATGTATGAAATCCTGGGTTTGGTGTAAACAATTATCATCAACTATTGTTGAAACACTATCGCCTTCAAAAGATATTACAAGTTGGCCAAAGTTGTTGATAGGGCTCATATTGTTAAAAAACACATCTCCATTCTCTCCGTTAATAGCAATATCTGCACTATCAATTATATTTCCCCATGTATCTCCGTATTCGTTTGAGTTTCGCTTGTATAGTTTTATCTTTGAAGGATTTGCAGAATTTTGTGTAGAAATATTTCCTGCATCATAAAATGAAATCCCCGTCAAAGAAGTGAAATTGTCGTTTTCGCCATAATTATTAATAATCCAATAACTTTCGCTGAGAGGATAAACATTTGGTGAATGATCTGGCAGTAGATTTATTCTAGATGCAACTAACTCTCCGTTTGGAAAAGTTCCACTATTTTGGAAATCTAAAACAATACCGGTACCTGTAAAATCAGCTAACATGCCACCATAAACATCTAACCTATAACTTGTTCCTCCACCAACTGGCGCATTAGACTCAATTCTGCTTGCTGCCCCATTCATTTCTGCATGAAAAATGTTTGCCCTATCAGTAATCATTCCTTCATTACGGTTAAATTGATAATACGCAATCAAGTCAAGGTCACTAGAAGGAATTTTTGTAAGGTGCATTTGTTCTCGAATTTCATTTTGCGAAATGGCTTTATTCCAAATACATACCTCATCTATTTCACCTGAGAAATTCCTTGAAGCCCATCCATGATACGATCCAATATCTGTACTTGAATTAAAATTAACAGAATCTGGAGCAACTACATGAGAACTATATATCCCATTCAAATATACTGTAATAGAATCAGGACAAACCACTAAAGCCACATGAGACCACTTATCTACCTGAATAAACAAACCACTATTCCACCCCCAGTTTCCTCCGGGCCAATGATAGCCTAACTCCATATTTTGACGAATATTGATACCTGCTCCCACATCGTGGTGCATAATAAATCCTGTATATTCAGGAAGAATAATATTTGGTTTAATCCATGCAGACATTGAAATGGAATTCGTATTGATATTAAGCGAAGGTATTGAAGCATAGTCACCGGAATTAGACAAATTCAATGCCATGCCGGGAATTGTATCTGCTTGACATTCCGAAGAAATAGTAATGAAATCTGAAATAGTTTGATTGTCAGTTCCAAAAGTGTCTGTAACAGTTAAACTTACCGAATATGTGCCAGGGACAGAATAAACTACTTTTGGATTTCGTATAGCAGAAGTCGAAGGACTTCCTCCGGGAAATTCCCACGACCAACTTGCATCAACCTCCGAAATGCATGAGTGATCGACATAATAAATCGTATCGCGAGTACAAAATGACTGCAATCTATCTGCCGAAATTTGAGCTATCGGAATAGAATTTTCAATAAAATCGCATTCATAAACACTCCTATTTGTTGCATTCCTGATTTTCGATTTTCTGTAATGCGGAACTAATTTTATAGAACTGGTGCTTAAGGGCAAATTATTATTGAAAAGTTCCCAATCAATCATCCCATTATTTCTGTAATATACTGCTCGGCGTGTTCCAATATAAACTCCGCCGTTTGTACCTCGTTGGTGGACAATATTTGTTGGGTATTCGCCATCGAGCGTATTTGTAGAAATATTTATCCATGAATTTCCCCCATCTTCAGATTTAAAAGCCTGATATCCGGCAATATTAGGATAATCGCTGTATTGTGAAGTACGTGCAATCCATATAATATTTTCGTCTTCACTGCTAACAGCGATATCGTATGGAACCCAGGCATATCCATTAATTTCTGAAGAAGTAGGTGTTATTTCTGTCCAATTAGCTCCTCCATCAGTCGATTTCCATAGCTTTTTTGTTCCCCACCAATCAGAATATGTTGCTACATAAATATAATCTGGATTTGTCCATGCAACTTTTACAGAAGTTACATCTTCATTAAAATCGTGAATCATGTGAAATGATGAGCCATTGTTTTCAGATTTCATTAACAAACTATTTATACCTGTATAAATAATATTATAGCAACAAGGATCGAATTCCAAATTGCTAGATTCGCCAACAAAATATGAAGCATTAGACATCATTGAAAATGGAAAAGGAGTTATATTCACATTTCTATCACCAGACAATAGTTTTCCTCCACCATCGTGATAAACCTGTCTGCCATTTCCGTAATTTACAAATCCACGGAAATTGTCTCCACCTTGAGTACAAATCCAACCGTTTAAATAAACATCATTGTCTTTCAGCAGAGTTCCATTATGATAAGTTCCGCCAAGCATGACTTCACCGTCCCAAAAACCTGCTCCAAATCCCCAAAAATCAGTTCCTGAAATTCCATACATCATACGGTTGATAGTATCACCGCCAGTGCTGGAGTAAAAAATCCCTCCATCGCAAGCCATCCAAAGGTCGTTTCCAAAATATCCAACATCGTGAATATCTGCATGAACATATTCCACTTTTTCGGGATGGCTCCATTTTGACGGACAAGTAAAAGAATTTCCGCCATCGTTTGAAACCCAGTGGTTTACTCCTGCAATATGGATTTTATTCGAATTAACAGGAGAAACTTCTAAGGCAAGATCGAAATAATATTGTCCCCCATCGTCTGTCCCTTCATCGCTCCAGCCCATTAGGTTTGGATTTGTTAAAGAAGGTGGGCCTCCGGGTTGAGGTCCGCAACAAATAAACGACCAGTTTGCTCCTGCATCTTGACTTGAATATAATCCATAGAGTCCGCTTCCTCCATTTACAGCACCTGTTGCAAGTGCCCATATATTTTCAGGAGCGGCTGCCGAAACCGAGATTTCTGTTCTTTTTTGCTCGTCTGGCGAAATTGGCATAGGCCAGCCATTTGTTTGCAAAGAAAAGCTAAGACCATTGTCAATAGATTTGTAAAATTCGGTTTTATTTCCGGTTTGTTTTATTGTGTAAATTATGTCTGGATTGGAGGTGTGAAATTCAATTTCCTGAAATGTTCCCAACAAAATTTCATCCCAATTTGCTCCAGCATCGATTGTTCTGTAAAAACCCAAATCGGAAGCAAGAAATAAAATGCTTGAATTTGTCGGGTGCATTAAAATATCTTTTACAGTATGATAATCATTTTGAAAACTTTGGTCTCCAGTAACGATCCAGTTTTGTCCACCATCTGTTGATTTATAAACTTTTCCGGCACCACCGAAATAAATAATATCTTCATTCAAAAAATCTATTTCCAGTGCAAATATTGTATTTAAGATAAAATCTCTTGTCAGAAGTGTCCAATTTTGTCCTTTGTCGATGGTTTTCCAAAGCCCGGCAGTGGCTGTTCCTGCATATAAAACATTAGGATTACTAGCAGATTGTTCAACAGTGTAACAATGTGCTGCTCCCGGAGCATAACTTCTGTCTGCAGCATCTTTATCAAAGTCGAAAGGTCCTATACATTCCCATTCGGATTGTGCTGATTTTTTTGACAAAGATTTGTAAATGTACGACTCTAAATTGTCTTTATATTTTTTAGTTGTGAACTTACTTTTTGACTTACTACTCCTTGTATGATCAATAAGCCAATGTTTGTAGAATTGAGTATATGTGTTTTTTTCGAATACCTTCGATTCGTAATACTTTTTATAAGCTTTTACAACTTCTCCAACATCAGGATTTTCTTTGTACATAAGTTTTACCCATTCAGGCAAATCGCTTTTGTGCTCGTCATATTTTATTTGTGTTTGCCCAAAGGTTTCGATACATAAAAGTAAAATAGTGAAAATGAAAATTGCAAACTTTTTCATAGTAGTAGTTTTTGGTTTATCTTCAAATTAGATTATTCTGAATAATTAAAAATACTTATTTATCTCCACCGAATTCCATTAAGTAAGACTTAATAAAATCGTTTAAATTTCCGTCTAAAACTGATTGAACATTAGAGGTTTCATGCGAAGTACGTAAATCTTTGACTAATTTGTATGGGTGCATTACATAAGATCTGATTTGGCTGCCCCATTCGATTTTTTTCTTTTTACCTTCAATAATTGATTGCTCTTCTTGCTTTTTTCGTAGCTCTAATTCGTATAAATGCGAACGAAGATTTTTCATCGCATTATTTTTATTTTTTAACTGAGAACGTGTTTCTGTGTTTTCAATTATTATTCCTGTCGGCTCGTGCCGAAGTCGAACGCCCGTTTCCACCTTGTTTACATTCTGACCACCAGCTCCTCCCGAACGATAAGTTTCCCATGAAATATCAGCCGGATTTATTTCAATCTCAGCTGTATCTTCAAGAACAGGAGAAACAAAAACAGATGCAAAAGTTGTATGTCTTTTATGGTTAGCATCGAAAGGAGAAAGCCTCACTAAACGATGTATCCCACTTTCTCCTTTTAGGTAACCATATACATAATCGCCTGAAATTTCTATAGTTACAGATTTTACTCCAACCTCATCGCCAGCCTGAAAATTTATCTCTTTTATATTGTAACCGTTTTGTTCGCCCCATCGAATGTACATTCTCATGAGCATGCTTGCCCAATCAAGGCTTTCTGTGCCACCTGCTCCAGAGTTTATTTTAAGAAGTGCTGCAAATTCGTCTTCTTCGTTGCGAAGCATATTTTTAAATTCCAAATCTTCAATCAACTGAAGTGCGATGGTATATTGCTCCTCCAACTCATCCTGACCAGCTTCTCCTTCTTTGTAAAAGTCATGTATTACTTTTAAATCTTCAACAGAAGCTTCAATTTGGCTATAAGCTGAAGTCCACTTTTTGATAGTGGTAATATATTTTAGGTGCTTTTCAGCAGCTTTGGGGTCGTTCCAAAAATCCGATGCTTGTGTTTTAAGTTCTTGCTCTTCTAATTCTTTGATTTTTTTTTCAATGTCAAAGATACCTCCATAACGCTTGCTGGCGTTTAAGAATATCTTTTATTTGTTCTGGTAATATCATTTAATATTTTTTTTTGATGAAAATTAACTTGTATGATAATTCTGGTTTATATTTTGAAAAAGTTCAATGAATTAATATCTATACCATTTTAAACTTCTAAAATAGATAGAATCTTCGCAAGAATAATTGATAGAATCAAAAACATGCGAATAATTGTGCGACATGCTATTATAAACTATATCGGAATAACTTAAATAAATGAAATCGTCCTCTTTTTCCCATTTGAAATTTGCCACTGCTGATACAATCGAGTCTCCTGTATCAAAATTCATTTCTCGGGTTCCACTTCCCGAAATATTAATTTGCATATTAAAACCATAGGATGAAGTCCACCAATCGCCTATCAAACAACTACCCGGATATGCAATTGCATATTTCCCAAATTTCTGAAAATTTGCAGAAACATTTCGATTATCGTAATCGTGCTCACACAAATTCAGTTTAGACCAATTCTGATATTTATCTATAAAATAAAGATTTAAATCGGTTTCTTCGTTTTTTGGGGGATAGTAAAAATCATTTAGATATTCTATCTTCATATTTCCAAGTTTGTTAAGCTCGGTTTCAATTGGTTCAATATTGAAATACGATTGAGCATAAAATTCATATGGACAATTCGAACCTCGAATGAATTGAATGTCATTGAACAATACTTTAGTATTTCCATATACAGCATTTGGCGGAAAACTTATTGTAATTTTTTGGCTATTTGCATCTTCTTGAAAATAAATTTCATTTCCACTAACACAAATATGATCGTCAGGGCAGTTACCGCTATCTTCGCAACTTACTATAAAAAAGCTTATTATGATAATTGCTAATAATTTTCTCATAATATTTTTATAAATAATCAATAATATTTTTCTATAATTTTAAAACAACAATATTAGGAAAATTATTAAAACAAATTTTTACTGAAAAGTAAATTTTTTCGTAATCCGAATTTTTGGCATCATTTTTTCATTCAGAGTTAAATATTTATGGAATTGTTTGCGTTTTATCATCATAAGTTATGAACTTTTAAATTTAATATTATGGAAAATAAAAAATCGGCGAAAGCCAATCTCGAAAAAATGAGAACAATATTCTTTGAAATTGGATTAATTATTGGTTTATCACTTGTATTATTTGCATTTGAATGGCCAAGTAATAGTTCAAACAGTTCTTCATTAGGCAAACTTGAAAGTATGGAATACGATGAAGTGCTCGTACCAATCACAAGAAGGGAAGAGCCAAAGAAGGAAATAATCAAACAAAAGCCTATTGAGATAATAAAAATTGTTGAGAACGACAAAATCTTAAAAGAGGAAGCCATTTTTGAAACTTCGGAAACTTCGGAAGATGATAAAACTGAAATTATTAAATTGCCCGAAGAAACTTTAGAAGAGGATATTGTTTATATAGGAGTTCAAGAAACGCCAGAATTTCCAGGAGGCTATGCAGCTTTGCTATCGTTTATCTATGCAAATATAAAATATCCTGATTTAGCTCTTCAAGTTGGAATTAGCGGTACTGTTCACGTTGAATTTGTTATCGGGAAAAAAGGAAAAGTCAGGGAAGTTGCCTTATTGCGAGGAATAGATCCAATGCTCGACAATGAAGCAATTAGAGTAGTGAAATTGCTTCCAGACTGGACTCCCGGCAAACAATGCGGAAAACCCGTAAGCGTGAGATATAATGTACCTATTACATTTGAGTTGAGATAAAAGAAGAATAAACTTCATATATAGTTTTCAAAATATGAAGTTTAACTCTTTCTTGTTTATGAAAAATGCTATTTTATTAACAAAAATTCTTGCGTTACTATTAATTCTTGCAACAAATAGTAATCTATTTGGACAATTACATGTTTTTAGTCCTGGAATTCTATTAAACTTTAATGGTATTCATATTGAAGGTGACGAAAGCTATTTTTGGAACAATGGAGGTGGAAAGATTTGGGGAACCAGCGGCATATCTTATGGAGCGTACGTATCTTATGGTTTTAGTAAGAAATTGCATGGAACTTTAGAACTAAGATACATTAGAAAAGGAAGTTTATTAGAATTCGTTAATGTTTATAGCCGACCGGATTTTGAAAATCTCAAATTAAAATATATTGAAATTCCCATATTATTTGGTTATAAAGGAAAAACAAAAAAGAGGAATTATTTTCTTGAAACCGGAATTTCTTTTGCAAAAATGTTTCAAACAAAACTACTTTTTGATGATCTCACAAAAAAAACTGCAATTCCCGATATAGAAAATTTTAAGCAGTTTGATGTTTCATGGATTGTCTCCTATAAGTATCATATTAATAAAAACTTTCTTTTAGGATTTCGAATTTCATATTCAATAATATCAATTCATCATACCTACAATTTGCGTAATTTTGATTATGGGATAGAATTTAACTACCTGTTATTTAAAAATTTGAAGTAGAGTTCTTCAAAGTGAATTTATTGATATTTTAATGATTGAGAACTAGCTCAGCAATGACTTCTTTCATTTTATCAAATTCTTCTCTATTAAAAAGTCTTGTTAGGAAAATGATTTTTCCGTTACGGTCAATAATTACATTACGTGTTACCCCACTTTTTTTGTCGGCAAATTTTGCGAATATTTCAGCATCAGGATCGAGCGACATTGGATAAGTGGTTTTCATTTGTTTAACAAATTTCTTAACTTTTTTCAAAGGCTCATCCCTGTCTATTCCTATAACAATCAAATCTTTATCTTTATGAACTTGCCAAATTTCGTTTTCGATAAATGGCATTTCTTTTCGGCAAACGCCACACCAACTTGCTGTGAATTGCAGCATCACAACTTTGCCTCTGTAATCTTTGAGTGAAACTTTTGTTCCATCAATGAAATTAAATTTTACATTTGGTGCTGTATCACCAATTGCTACGATAAATCCTCTTGAATCTGCTTCTTGAGAATAAGATGTTTGAGTAGCAAAAGTTATAGCTAAAATAGTCAGCAAGTCTTTAATCATAAATATTTTTTTATACAGAAGTTTAAATATCCAAAACTCTCATTACAATCCACTCGTTCTGATTTGCAATCCGAACGTTCTTTACATTTTATATTCATTTGTTTAGTGATTAACCTACATTTAGTAAAGATAAAAACTCTTCCATGTAATTATACATTTCTCCTAATCCTGTTTTAGCGTCTGTATGAAATTTTAGTAGGGATTTTTGAAACAAGTTTTTATTTATGTTTCATTCAATATTCATAAGTTTAGATTCTGAAAAACCATTAGTTGAGAACCTATATAAATAAATACCTGAAGGTAAATTTTTTCTGTCAAAAATAATGGAATGTTTTCCTTCAGGATAGTTTTGTGCTACTATAGTTTCAATTCTATCACCTAGAATATTGAATAATTCAAGTTTTATGAATGATTGTTTTGACATATAAAACCCTATTTGAGTGTTTTTAAAAAAAGGATTAGGTATGTTTTGATCTATTTGTATTATTGAATATGGACGTTCTGAAACATTGGTTTGAAAGTCCTTAATTATAATACATTCTTCTACTAACATTGTATCTTTATCTGTCCCTTTCGAAACAATCAATGAAACATCATATTTGCCACAGTTTTGATAGACATGACTTGGATTTTTTTCAACTGAAGTATTATTATCTCCAAAATCCCAAAGCCAGCTTGTTGGAGAATATGTAGAGAGATCTGTAAATTCAACAGTATCACCCAAATTAAATAATGTGCCTGATGTAGCAAAAAAAACCTGAAGTGATTGTGAAATTCTAAGTAGAAAAGCATCATATCCTCCATTAGTAGAAAGACTAAACTCTGAATTCCACAAATCAAAATCTACATAGGTTTTGAAGTAACCTGTAACATATACATTTTCTTTTGCATCTGCATACAAGGACCAGCTATTATCCGCATCCTCTCCACCAACGGTTTTTGCCCATACAAAATTTCCATCAGAGTCTAATTTCAAAATAAAGACATCAGTACTTCCATTAGAGGTGAGATTATTCACACCAATTCCAGAATCAAAATCCATAGATCCCTCGAATTTCCCAGTTGTATAATTGTTCCCTTTTGCATCAGTAGAAATCGAATATCCCACATCAGGGTATGTTCCACCAATAGTTTTAGCCCAGATATAATTTCCGTCAGAATCAAGTTTCAACACAAAAATATCACCGTATCCATTCGAATACATATTGCTAACTCCATTTCCGGGATCAAAATCTACAGAATCCTTGAAGTATCCTGTTGAATATATATTTCCATGAGTATCAGATGTTAGTGAAAAACAAACATCATAGTCAAACCCACCAATAGTTTTTACCCAAATAAAATTTCCATTAGAATCTAATTTTAAGATATAAATGTCTCCATCATTTGAAGTAATATTATACAGTTCAGGACCGGGATCAAAATCAACCCTATCTTCAAAGATTCCAGCTATGTAAACATTTCCATATCTATCATTTATGGTAGAATTACAGTAATCTGCATCAGTATTCCCAAAATCTTTAGCCCAAACAAAATTGCCATCAGAATCTAATTTCAAAATAAAACAATCGAAACTACAACGTGAAACAAGATTATAAACTCCATTTCCAGGATCAAAATCGACAGTATCCTGAAACACTCCTGCTACAAATATATTCCCGTATAAGTCAACTGATATATCATTTCCTTCATCATTATAGTTTCCTCCAATAGTTTCTGCCCATAAAAAACTTCCATCCATATCTAATTTCAAAATAAAAATATCCCATTTCCCAGCTGAGATAAGTTGATGAGCTTTATCATCCAGATTAAAATCGACTGTATCTTCAAAAAATCCGGTTATATAGATATAACCACTTTCATCAATATATATAGATGATCCGACATCTGATTCACATCCTCCAATACTTTTTGCCCATTCAAAACTACCATAAGAATCTAATTTCAGAATAAAAATATCAGATTTTCCATTCGATGAAAGCTCACAAACTCCATCTCCAATGTCAAAATCAATAGTCTCTCTGAAATATCCTGTTAAATATGTATTTCCTTCTGAATCCGTTGTTACTGAATAGCCATTATCAGTGTCTTCTCCACCTATGCCTTTTGCCCATTCCAAATGAGGTTGACATAAAAGATTTGAACTAATGAAGAATAGAATAATTACTTGTAATCTGATTGTGTTTTTCATAACATAAATACTTATAAATAGATATCTTACAAACCCAAAACCCTCACCACAATCTCAGCAATATCAAGCACTTTAATTTCATGTTCCTTTTCCTTAACTTTCAGCCCGTCTTCCATCATTGTCATGCATAAGGGGCAGGCTGTTGCTATGATTTCTGCTTTTGTTTCAAGGGCTTGTTCAGTGCGTAGTTCGTAAATTTCTTTATCTCCTGCTTCGGTTTCTTTAAACATTTGAGCACCACCGGCACCACAGCATAATGCGCGGCTTTTGTTCGGTTCAATTTCAGAAAAATTCACTCCAATTTTATTTATAATAAAGCGGGGTGCTTCATACTCTTTATTTCCTCTTCCCAAATAGCAAGGGTCGTGATATGTGATTTTTTTTGATTTAAAATCGCCGGCTTCGATTTTTAGTTGCCCGCTCTCAATCAGTTGTTTAATAAATTGTGTGTGATGAACAACCTCATAATTCCCACCAAGATCCGGATATTCATTTTTTAATGTATTAAAATCGTGAGGGTCGCAAGTAACAATTTTTTTCAGTTCGTAGGCATTCAATAGCTCAATATTTTGCATTGCTTGCATTTGAAATAAAAACTCGTTGCCAGAACGCT
Organism: Bacteroidota bacterium; assembly: GCA_018692315.1. Taxonomy (NCBI): domain Bacteria; kingdom Pseudomonadati; phylum Bacteroidota; species Bacteroidota bacterium. Next base: position 28,998 of record JABHKC010000200.1, read on the forward strand.
TTGCAGCATCGCCGGTATCAGTTTCTTCTGTTCCGAGAACTGCATAATTTATTTTGCAAAATTCTAAAATCTTGACGAAATCACGTGTTATTTTTTTAGCTCTATCGTCGAAACTTCCTGCCGATCCAACCCAAAACAGAATATCAACTTTTTTTCCTTCTACAGAAATATCAGCCATTGTTGGAACAATAATTTTTCTCTTATTTGCCATGATTTTTTAATTTTTGATTTTTAATTGCCAAAATTCAAATTTCTAAATTTCAATTTTCAATATAAAGTTCGTCAGCCCATTTCAGTCTGTCGCTTGGCGGATATTGCCATGGAGCACCATTATTTTCAATATTGGTGGACATAGCATTTATTAGCGATGGTGCAGCCGATTCTTCCATGAAAATGTATCGTCGCAAATCGAGAATTAATGTAGGATGGTCAATATTTACAGGGCATTCCATAGCACAAGCATTGCAAGTAGTGCATGCCCACAATTCCTCAAACGAAATATAATCTCTGAACAAAGATTTACCATCGTCAAATTCTTTCCCATTTTTTCGTAGTCCCGGCGATTTTTCTTCTATTCTTCTCCTATAATCAAGAACTATTTTCCTTGGCGAAAGTTTTTTACCGGTTTGATTTGCCGGACAAGCCGCTGTGCATCTGCCGCATTGAGTACAAGTGAGCGAATCTATATAATTTTTCCATGTTCCATCTTCCACGTCTTTAACACCAAATCTTTCAATAGGAGCCTCTTCTTCCGGTGGAAGATCGGCGAAAGCTGCATTCGGGTCCATCATAAGTTTTACTTCGTCTTTCACCGAATCCATATTTGTCATTTGCGTTAATGGACCTACACGAGAGAAATAAACGTTGGGTAAAGACATAAACACATGAAAATGTTTAGAGTAAGGAAGATAGTTTGCAAAAAAGAAAATTCCCAAAATATGAATCCACCAATTTAGTAGTGTTAACCATTCTAAAAAATGCGTATCGTATGCCGCAAACAATGGAGTAAAAAGATTGCTCACCGGATAAAATCCAGCAATTTCTTCGCCCAAAAGTTTACAATTTGCAACATAAGCAATATTAATATTTAAAAGCGAAACCATTAATATTAGTATCAGCAAAAGAGCAAAAGAAGCGTCTTTATGATCTTTGTGTCTCATTTCCTCGCCTTTAAAACGGCGAATTTTCAAAAACCAGCGACGAAAAAGGAAAATCACAATTAGAAGCAGAATTAAAAAAGCAGAAATATCGCCCGCTGCCATCATAAATGAATAAACAGGTCCGAGAAAAGAAAAAATTCGTTCATTACCCAAAAAACCGTCAATTATCATTTCGAATGAGCCAAAAAGAATAAACATAAATCCCCAAAAAACTATAGCATGAAGAAAACCAACTAATGGCATTCTGAATATCTTGGTCTGGGCAAACGCTACATTCAGAAGCATTTGAATTCTTTCGCCATAATTATTTGTTGGATATGGCTTTTTTAAAAAACTAATATTCTTAAATATTTTTGAAACACTAAGAAAGAAAAAGGCAGCGGAAATAATTACTGAAATAATAAATACTATTTGACTTACACTCATAATTACAATTTTTTCAAATTTTTACCAGCTCAAAAATAGTATTTATATGAATGGAATAAACTGACTTTTCTCAATACATTTTCTCTATCTTGAAGACACAAAGCTTTCTTTTTTCTTTCAAATAAAATATGAAGAATAGATTTATTGACCTAAATTAGTATCAATAAGAAAATGCTGAATTTCTATCCTGAATAATTCATATATTTTCGTAACGAAAGCTCTAAATGTGTGTCAGATTTGCCCTACCACAGATTTTTATTTTTGAGTAATAGCGAGCTATTATTATGGAATAAAAATTGAGGACGGTTAAAGATGATACGCAGTTTGGGCTTGTAGTAGAAATATTTATGAATTATTCAGGTTATAAAATGATGATTATAAAAATTCCTTAAATCGTTCATCAATATGTTGGTCGAACCAACGGTCGATTATTGATTTTTTAAATCTCCATTCTTTTCCAAGTTTAGCCGAAGGGATGCGTTTTTCTTGAGCCCAGGTATAAATTGTTTGAGGTTTCAGCCGCAAATATTCAGCGACCTCTTCAAGGGTCAGAATATCATTACTTTCTTTACTCATAACTTACACTGTCAGTATTATTTATTAAATCATTTTCATCGATTGCAGCATTTTTCTTAAATTCGATATTTTTATGTTTCCTACTGTTTTTTGCATTTTTATCGTAAGAAAACATGTTTGCCGCCGAAAAGACTACAGCTTTATAAAAATTTCCTTCTCGCTCTCTGAAAAGTTCGAATTCTTCGTTTTTGTCGCCAAGAAATGGCCTGAGATTCCATGCTAACTGCATACCTACAAAGGCAAAAACAAATATCCAAAATTTAAAAATGTTAAGCCCAATTTTTGGATATATATTCTTTTTTTCGCAAGAAAACTTAAGAGCTTCAAGAATTATCCTCATCCCAAAAATACCTGAAAAGGTGAAAATTGCTACATGCAAAAGTTTAAGGAAATTATAGTCGTTGCCAGTTATCATAAAAAATAATACGATTGGTGCAAACGAAACCAAAATAGAACTAAACATCAGAAAGCCAGATAAAATCATGATTATCATTTGTACAAGTCCCATTTTCGAGCCTAAAATGTATTGTATTACATAAAGTGCCGGAAAACAAATCAATAATGCTAAAGTGATGAGTACCGGGACTTTTACACCGGTAACAATTGATTGCAAAAAACTATTATAGCTTCCCATTACAACTCCATAGATAAATGCAAAAAGCAAAATAATTCCAATTTGTTTGAGTAAAAAATTCTTTGAATATTTTCCTTGACTTAACAATTCAAAATATTCATCGCGATTTTGAAAAACTTTAAATAATTCCATCATTTTATATTTTTAAATTTATTTGTTGCAAATATATACTGTATTTTATTATTTACAAATTTTTTATGATGTTTATTACTGTTTAATTATATTAACAGTCTTTATTTGCTGTTTAAATGTATATTTTAGATGGAAATTACGTTCCAAAATTATTGTAAAACAATTCGCTGGTTTTTTCAAATGATTGTGTCAAAGTAATAAATCAATTTTTGAAAATTGAAAATGTTATTAAATAATTAATGTAAAATTTTAAAAATGAAAAGAGTAAATTTTTTAATTGTAGTATTTTTGGGAGCATCTTTGATATGGGGAAATGCTTCAGCACAAACAAGCAAAACTGAAAATGAAAAAAAATCGGATGTAGTTACTAATCAAACGGAAAGAGGGAGTTTTGTAGATACTGATAAAGACGGTATTTGTGACAATTTTCAGGAAAAAGGAAAAACCAGAAAAGGTCGTAATTTTGTCGATAAGGATGGAAATGGAGTTTGCGATAACTCTAAAGATGGCAATTCAAAAGGTTTTGGAAAAGGCAAAGGAAATAACAAATGCTATAGAAATGGAAAAGGAAAAGGGCAAGGAATGGGAAAAGGAAATAGTAGAAGAAACGGAAGATGTAGGAATAATTAATTGATAAGGTAGCCTACAAAACTCTATCTTTGTTCTCTTTAAGAAGTAAAACATTTCGGAACTTTATAGAGAGAGAAAAATAGATAAAAGTTGGTATTTCACTTCGACTAAAATGGTTGATAACAGTATTATAAACAAAATGATGGATGGTGATCAATTGGCTTTTCGTGAGTTTGTTGATCATCATTCTCAATTGGTTTTTAATACATGTTTGGGATTTCTGCACAACCAAGCCGATGCCGAAGATGTGTCGCAAGAAGTTTTTATAAAGGTTTATAATTCTTTGAAAAGCTTCAGAATGGAATCGAAAATTTCTACCTGGCTCTATCGAATTGCTATCAATCAGTCAATCAACTACATTAGAAACAATCGAAAACAAAAATTTGCAAAAAGCATCGAAAACTTTTTTTCAAACTCGAAGGATGAAATATTTGAAATTAGCGACACAAATGCTCAAACTGATTCGTATGTAGAAAATAAAGAACGGGCTGCCAATATGCAAAAAGCATTAAACAGTTTGCCCGAAAACCAGAAAATAGCATTTACTCTGAGCAAATTTAATGACAAATCGTACAACGAAATTTCCGAAATTATGAATATTTCAATTCCATCGGTTGAGTCCTTGATTTATAGGGCAAGAAAAAAACTGCAAAAGAAATTGCTAAAATGTTATGCTAATCTTTAAAATATAAAAATTATGAACTGCCAGACTTTTAAAAATAATATAGTTTTTTATTCGGAAAATTCACTTCCAAAAGAAAAAACTGAGGAATTTCAAACTCATTTGAAGGTTTGCAATTCCTGCCAAAAAATCTATAATGAAGTAGAGCAAACTCTGAATGTTTTTGAAGATGAAAAAAAACTTGAAATAAATCCGTTTTTTTATACAAGATTGCAACAAAAAATTGACAATCGAGCCTCTCAACAAGAAATGCCGATATATTTGCCGATATTCAAGAAAATATTAAAACCGGTTTTTGTAGGTGTCATTATTGTTTTTGGGATTTTTATAGGAATAAATTTCGGAAAAAGATTGGACACTTTTGCATCAGCAAAAACCGACAAAATAGAAAATTTGCAGACCCTTGCACAGGAATTATCACTTACAGAAGAACAACAGATAGAAAATTATATTCATTATTAAACAGATAACATATAGATAGATATCTTTATTTTTTTACTTTCTTTAAAACTATCAACTATGAATTATTTATATAAAAAGCAGCTAATTAGTTTTGCAATTATATTTCTCGTAGTAATAAATATTGCAACAATAGCTTCGTTTATTTTTCATTTATACAGCGAACAAGATATTGTTATCACCACTAAAACAAATGAAAACAAAGGCATTTTTCTCGCCGAAGAATTAGATCTTAGCAATGAGCAATTGGAAAAGTACCAACAAATAAAATCTAACTTTCATTTAAAAACTGAAAACCTGAACAAACTATTGAGTGATAAAACCACGCAAATGTTTAATGAACTTTCGAAGACAGACTCAGATACTGTAAAACTTTCGGCTATTGCTCAGGAAATTGGGGAAATAAATGAAAAACAAAAAAGGGAAACTATAAATCAATTTTTGGAAATTGAATCAATTTGTACTGTTGAACAAAAAGAAAAGCTTTATGAAACCTACGAAAGCATGTTGAATTGTATCTGGCCAGGTCAAGGACAAGGCAGGAAATTTCGTGGTGGCAGAGGCGAAGGATTTAAAGGCGGAGGCAGAGGATTTGGCAAAGGTAGAGGATATGAAAATCATGAGAAATAAATATATCCTGATTATTTGCCAATAGATTTAGCCTGAATAATTCATAAATTTTCGTCTCGAAAGTTCAAAATGTGTGTCAGATTTGAACTACCACAGATTTTTATTTTTGAGTAATAGCGAGCTATTTTGATGGAATAAAAATTGAGGACGGTCAAAGATGATGTG
>JABHKC010000201.1 GCA_018692315.1 Bacteroidota bacterium
AGTTACGTTTAAAGGGAACTGAGACAAAGAAATTATTTCGATAATTCTTTTGCTTAATGAACCGCTAAGTACGAGACCCGTACGCTTAGTGGTGTGAGAGGTGCACTGGTGGCTATTTTGCCATCAGCCGCCTACTCGATTACCCACTGGCTTTATTTCTCAGGTGTTCGAGGCTAAAGCAAAGACTTACTCTTTTGCAATTTTTGGACTAAGGGAAGGCATAAGCGAATTGCAAATGTGTATGGCTTTCAGTGTTGACAGTTGTCCGTTGTATAGTTGTCAACATATTATCAACTTTGCAAAATGAATATAAAGCAAAAATTTGGTACTAAAGTAAAAGAGTTGCGACTCAAAAAAGAGCTTTCACAAGAAGCTTTTGCATTTAAAGCAGATATAGATAGAACATATATTTCAAGTATCGAAAAGGGTGAGCGGAATGTTTCATTAACTATAATTGAAAAAATTGCAAAAGCATTAGAAATCAAAATAACGGAACTTTTTTAATATCAAATAAATGAGAAAAGAAATACTTATAACAAATTATTATCCAGAAAAATTAAAGGAAGCAAGAGAAATTGCTGGTTTATCATTAGATTATTTTGAAGAGGATGATTCAATAGATATTGAAAAACTTGAAATGTATGAAACAAATAAGCCCATTACTCCAGTTGATATTTTTTTAGTAGGATATTTGTTTACTATTTATGAAAATCATGCTAAAGATAAAGGAGTAGATTTTTTTAGCTTAACAACAGATATTTTGTTTCCACACCCTGCTGGTATTAAATATCAAGAATCTATAGTTAAGCATCCAAACTATAAAGGCATACCAGTTACAAGAAATGGTAGCGGCAACGTAAGTTGGATGACAACTATTGATACTGATTTGGGGAAAAAGAGAATGGTTTTTTGGGATGCTAAAATGAAGGAATTAAATATAAAGGCTAAAAATATAATGGATGCTGGTGTAAGAAAAAAAGTAGCATTTGAAAATCATCCTACAAAAAAACACACATGTTTATTTTCAGGCACAGAGTTATACCTTGATTACAGATATCCAGCACCGCAAAGAATAGATTTACTAAATAAAGTATATGATGAAACTTTGAAATATTATGATTTGGATATTTTTGAGTTGGCAACAATGTTATTTGAAATTGATAATTGTAGTCTGTTTAAAAAAGTGTTCAATTTCAAAAAAACGATTCAATCAAAAGATGGAATTCTAAATTATCTAAATGAAGATTATGTGTTGAAAGAAAAACGAGGATATGTTTCTCCAGGTGTAATGAGTAATTCTCCGGACAGACTAGACGGATTCCATTCATATAATAACGATGTTAGAGATGTTTGTGATACTGGTAGAAGAAAAGATAATTTAAAAAAATATACTCAAGATAGAAGAGTTTATGAAATGTGGTCCGATGGAGATTGGAAAAAGGCAGATAGACTTTATGCTACTTTTGTAAAAAATGGAGTAAGTCCAGACCATATTGGACCTATGTCTTTAGGTTTTGCACATAGACCCAAATTCCAACCTATGACTGCAAGTCAAAATAGTTCTAAAGGAAATAGAATGACATTACAAGATGTTAAAGTATTAGTTAGAGATGAAAAGAATGGTGATACTGTTATTACGTGGCATTCAAAACATATATGGGATACTTTAAAAAACAAAGTTCAAAGTGATGCCGATGCATTAAAATTAAGTGCATTAATGAGAAAAAACCTTCACCATGTTTTAATCATTTTCTCTATGATAAATGAAAATGGATATGGCGAGTTTTTAAAACAGTTTCTCAATCCAGACTATTCTTATTATGATTATGAATTTGAAAATTTTAATTCTAAAACAGGTGAGTTTAGTAATGTAATAGAGAAGAAATTAGATGGTAAAAACCAACAAAATAATGTCAAGAGATATTTTAGAATAGCTTTTGAGAAATTAGTTGAATACGCTGATAAAGATAACAGAAAGAATAAAATTTGGGAATCTGATAAGGTTACAAAAAAAGTAACTGCCTTAATTGAATTGCTGCAAAAGAATAATAATGATGAAGCAAAAGAATTACTTCATCAAATATTCTTGGATTTAGCTAATATTACCGACGAGAACTGGTAAACCTTGTAAACATTTCGTGTAAAAAGTTTTAAAATCAATTTCTCCCATTAGCATAGCTTCATAGGGGGAAGTTGATTTGTAATTGCACTGCAATTCAAATTCACCCGAATCCGTTTCTAATGGAGGAAGTCCATAAATTGCATCTTGAACTGTTATCGGATTTGGTAAGTCGTCAGCTTTTGCTGAAAATAATGGTTTAGGCGCATCAATGTTTATTTTTCTTAAAGTGCCAACAATAAAAACTCTTTTTCTTTTTTGAGGTACTCCAAATTCTTCTGCACTTAATTTGAAAGGTTTATTAACAGAATAACCAATTTTTTCAAATGATTCTATAATTTCCTTAACAGCTTCGCCTTTTCGCATTGTCAAAATACCAGGAACATTTTCCATTATAAAAGCTTCTGGTTTTATTGAATTTACAATCTCAACAAAGTCATTAAACAATTGATTTCTTGTATCATTTGGGTCTCTCCACCCAGCATGTGAAAATCCTTGACAAGGTGGACCACCCATTACAATACCCACTTGAATTTTGTTTTTTACAGAGTTTATGATTCTTTCTTTAATCTCTGATTCTGTGACATTACCTAATATTAAGTTTTCTTCTTTTGTGTATTTAGAGTGATTTTGTTTATAGGTTTCAAAATAGTGTTTTTCTATTTCGTTAGCTGCTAAAAGTTTAAAGTTTTCCATTAAAAATCCTTCTGACATTCCACCAGCACCAGAAAATAAATCGATGATAGTATTGTTCTCAATAAAAGGTTTAACGGTTTCTGCAACAGCTCTTGCCAATAATGGAGGAACTGCGTTGCCAATTTGTTTATATTGGGAAGATTTACTTCCATAAAAAACAAAATCATCTTTAAAAGACTGTAATCTTGCTCCTTCTCTTGTAGAAATCATCCTTTGTTGCTTAGGATGTAAGTTACTACTATTACCCAACCTATTAAAATAAGTCGTAATTGTAAATGCCGGCTTGTCGTATTTTAATCTGCCATAATAAGTTGTTCTACCTCCTGATTTACGGATTTGTTCTAAACGCTGTGAGGGAATATGGACAGGGATATTTTGCCAATTTCCACCTTCGGGTATATGTTTTGCCATGTCCCATTCCAAATCACTAAGTCTTGGTGAAATATGATTATATAGTAATTTCATTTTCAATTAATTCTTTTTGTTTTTTAGTTTTTGTTCTTCCTAAAATATATTCCGTTTCTTGTTCGTTTAAACCATATAGTTTACAAATAAGACTGTTGTTTGATTGGGTTTCTCCATTGAAATATTTTAAATCAATACTGTTTAAATCAATAATTGGCAATTCGTCCAATTCGTAATTGTTGATGTGATTATTGCTACTTGTAACTTTAAATCGCCAATTCAGAAGTTCACTATTTAAGATAAAATAAAGCTTTTGTAAATCTTCGAAACTTCTTGAAGAATTAATATAATTACACGAATTTGCAAGAATATCGTTCTTTTCTGAAAATGTAAATTTCATTCTTTTACTCAAGTCAACATTGGATATTTGCTGACAAATCAACCTTCTGGAATTAAAATCCTTTTCTTTGAAATCAAGCGACTTTTTATTGATAAATTTTTCAATTTCGACAGATTCATTATTTTTGTCAATAATACCTTTTTCGGTTATCATATTTCCTCTGACTAATCTGTAATCTCCATTTTTGCTGTCAACAATACAATCTTTGAATAGTGTTAAATCTAGTTCACCTCTTCTGTTTCTTATAAAATTAAAATCTTTTAGTTTTAAATATTCAGACAACTTTTCTAAAATATTCCAACCGAGTTTTTCTATTAGTGGAATTTCTTGATTTACATTAAATACAGATTTAATAGTTTTATAGCTAATGTAAAAGTTGTTGCTACCGAATTCAATTTCTATTTTATTGCTGATTCCTCCTTTTTCTAAATAAAAAATAACAGTAGATTGTGCGACATTATCAAAAAGGTTAGATGCTTCTGAATAATATCGGATGAAATGAAGTTTGTTTTTTGATAATAGATGTTTCCTCAATTTAGTAGAAGTTAAATCTGCAAAAATTGAAGCAGGGCAAATAATACCAATTTGTCCGCTCGGTTTTGTCATTTTCAAAATCATTTCAATAGAAATTTGATAATAATTCAACATTCCCTCTATTGAATAATTATAAAATCCTGACGTTTTGAAAAAGTTAATTTCATTTGCCACTTTTCTTTGTAGCATTTCAAAGTATCCGTTTAAAAGAGTGCTTTTATTTTTATTTACTTTCAATAGGTAGTAAGGCGGATTTGAAAAAACTGCATCAAAACCACCATTAACAAAAATTGATTCAAAGTCATATTTAAAATCAAAACTGTTTTCGAATTCTGAAATCAAGGAGGTATTAGGGATTAATGCATTTCTATGAAGGATGTTTTTTGAAATGGCTTCAATAGTTTTTTTGTCGATTGTATCTAATAATGATGTGATTTTACACTTTAGAATTTCTAATGCAACTTCATCAATGTCAATTGCATAAAGTTTTTCGCAAACAATTTCTTTTATACTTAAATTGAATTTTTGTTTAAAAAAATTGATTGCTTCAAAATAAAAACGACCCGTCCCACATGCAAAATCGAGGCACTTTAAATCCCTACTTTTCACGTTTTTAATAGCGTTTTCAATTGTTGTTGTAACTATTTCATTCGTTATTTTTTGCTGAGTATAAACAGCTCCGAATTCTTTTAAGTAATGTTTGGATTTACTTCTTTTTAATTTGCCAGAATTAATAGAAAACTGGGAATTGAGAAATGTAATATGGAGCTCTTCTATTATTTTAGGAATTTCATTTATTGATATTATACTGAAACTTTCATCCCAATTTTCTTCCAAAGTGAAAATGGATTCAAATGAATGATAATTTTCAGGAAATCTATTTTGCAAGTAGTAAGTAATTAAACCATTTGTTAGTTTTTTGTGTACTCCAAAGGCAATATTCTCATTAGATGTCAATAATAAATTAGCATTTATATCATGTAGTTCATTTTCCGAAATTGGTTTAATTTCTTGTAAAGATGTGTTTTTGTATTGAATAGCCTTTACAATTTGTCGCTCTTCTATATCAAGTAATATGTTTAATAGATTATTCATTTTCTTTTGATTTTACTGACCGTTTATACTCGATTTTTGCTTCTGCTATTTTTAATATCTCAGCATAATTGTTTTCTTCTTCAATTTGATAAGAAACGATATCGCTGTAATAATTTACCAATAGTTTATTTCTGTCTACTTTGAAAATATTTGATAAATCTTCAATCATTTTCAAATTTGCTTTTCTTTCATCTCTTTCAATTTTGCTTAATGTTGATTGGTCAATATCTAATAAAGAAGCTAGCTTACGCAATGGCATTTCTGCTTTTTCTCTTAATGTTCTGATTTGATGTCCTATTGTGTACATGCTATCCATAGATAAATAATGTCTTGACAAATATTGTCCAAAATTAGATTAAGTTTTTGAATTTTGCAAATTTTGCGATGGAAAAATTTTAGCTCTTTTGGTTTTTTGTGTGTTGGCTTTCTCATTGGCAAAACCAAATGTGCTTAAATGTGCGGAAGGGATTTTAAGCTTGTGGGTAACGATTGTATATAAACAATTGTTCATATATCTCTTTTATCCTCTGAAAAAGGTGTACATACACAACCAATTTGGGCGTGTATGAACACCTTTTTGTTTTTTTATATTTCAAAGTCATCTATCGGGTTTTTAAAATTTTTGAAATTATTTTCTGAAACATGTGTGTA
>JABHKC010000202.1 GCA_018692315.1 Bacteroidota bacterium
ATCTATGAAACAGGGATTAAAATATCTAAATCAGATTTCAAAAAAATTAACATATATAAACATGAATTTCATGGAGAAGATTGGAATTATACTATCAAACCATTATAAGTAGTTGTAGCAATAATATATTTACAATTACTATGTATATTGGAAATTCTACTTCCAATTTACATAGTTGAAAAATCAAATAATCCAACAACTTTCCACTTTCAACTTTCCATTTCCTTCTCCAAACACTCTATATGATTTAATCCGCAAACAAAAATATTTTCTTTTATAGGGTATGTATCTTCAATAGGTGCAACAATATATGTTTTGTCGGGTTTTATTTCTTCAAAAGAATTCCAAAAACCTTTTGTAAGCGTTGGCGATTTCGAGGCTTTAAATTCAAAGGCAATTTTTCTTATTCCTTTTTGCAAAATAAGGTCAAGTTCAGCACCATTCGATGAACGATAAAAACTTGGTTTCCACTGTGGATACCGAATAATAATACTTTCAATCGCCATTCCTTCCCATGAAGCACCAAAAATAGGATGCGAAAACAGTTCGGCAAATTCTTGTAAATCAAGAAGTGCATGTAAAATTCCACTGTCGCGAATATATACTTTTGGCGATTTTATAAGTCGTTTTTTTGTATTGCTCTCATATGCTTGTAAAACTCTCACAATGAAAGTTTGCGACAGCAAATCGATATAACTTTTTACAGTATGATTGCTGACTCCGAGAGAGGCACCCAACTTTGAATAATTGGCAATTTGACCGTGCGAATGTGCCAACATTGTCAGCAGGCGTTGCATTGTTTGGCTTGTGATATTAAAATTGAGAGCTGGAATATCTCGCTCTAAAAAAGTCTTTATAAAATTTTGTCGCCATATGTAACTTGTTGCATCATTTTTGGCAAGGAAACTTCTTGGAAAACCGCCTCTGTTCCAGAATTTTACTAAATCGTTGTAGCAATATTTTTCGACCACTTCACTAAATAAAAACGGACTGAGTTCGGTATAAATAATTCTACCGGCCAAAGACTCAGAGCTTTGTCTCAGCAATTCGGGCGATGCCGAACCAAGAATCAAAAACAATTCGTTTCTATCTTGTTCATCGCAAAAACTTCTAATAATTGGGAAAATATCAGGCAAACGTTGAATTTCATCAAGACAAAATAATTTGTCGCTATTTGTTTCAAAAAAAAGTTCAGGGTCTGTCAGCTTTTTCAAATCTGAAGGTTTTTCTAAATCAAGACATAAATATTTTGATGTATTTGAAAGTAAATGTTTCACAAGAGTAGTTTTTCCGCATTGTCTCGGTCCAAGTATTGCTACCACAGGAAACTCAGAAAGCAAATTTTCAACTTTTGCAGATAAAAATCTATTTAAATATTTTTTCATTTGACAAAGATAATAATATTATCCATGCAAATTGGAAATGCCACTTCCAATTTACATAGTTTTAATGTCAAATATTTCAACAATTTCTTAAAAATGTCAACAAATTATTATACGCTTTTTCTATTGTAAACAAATCCTCCACACGATTTCTGCCCCGCTCACCGAATAATTTTATTTGAGCAGGATTTGATATAAACCATTCAATTTTTTCAACAAAAGTTTCAATCTTATTTTTTTCTACTAAAAATCCGGTTTTATTATTAATAATTAGCTCTGGATTACTGCTGATATCATAAGCTACAACAGCTTTTTTTGCAGCCATAGCTTCTGCAATAACGTAACCAAAACCCTCCCAAATAGAGCTTAGCAGAAAAATGTCAATCGATTCGTAAAAAGACTTTATATTTTCAATGAAACCAAGGAAAATTACTTCGTTTTCAACATCCAATTTTTTAGCAAAAGCCATTAATTCTTCAAGCAATTTTCCTTTACCTACAATCAACAATTTGAATTTTATATTCTTTTCTTTCAGCTTTTTAGCAAGCTCAATAAGGTCTTTTTGCGATTTTTGCGGAACCATTCTTCCGGAATTCCCAAGAACAATTTCATTTCCATTTTTTCGATAAATTGGCGTACTTTCCAGATTATCAAACTTCTGTAGGTCTAAACCATTATATATAATTTCAATTTTTTTCTGAGGAAAAAGATTTGTATTATTTGCGTTTATAGTTCGTTTTGTCTCCTCAGAATTTGCAATTATGTGAGTAACAATTTTTCTAAAATAAAACCTGTTCAGAAAAGAGTTTTTGATTGGGATTGCACTACCTCTACGGTAGATAATGTTTTTTATCCCGGCAATTTTTGCAGCAAGACCGGCAATTTTCAAATCTGCCGGATGGTTAATAATTATATAGAGTAATTCATTTTTCTTGAAAATATTTATAACTTTTATTAGTTTGAAAATATTCAAAAAACTTAGATTTGTTATCTTAATTTCTATACTTTTTATGCCGGAAAGTTTAGCACGCTTAAAAAGTTCGCTCTGTTTATTCGTTATGATCAAGGGTTTGAACTCTGATTTCAAAATCCTGTTCGACATATCGAAATGCCACTTTTCGCCTCCTCCCCATGATTTTGTTGAATTGAAAAAACAGATGTTCATTAGAAATTGGAAATTAGATATTAGAAATTGGAAATTGGAAATTATTTAAGTCCTTTAAGTTTAGTATATTTTAGGAATATAGAAGTTGCGGACAGAACGCTAATTAAAAAACCGTAATATCCGTCCAAAATTCCAAGTTTAATAAAATAATCGGTGCAGAATTTAATTATCGGTTTACAAAATATTTTGCAAATATTAGACTTTTCACCCTTTTGAAATGCTGCTTTTGCTTTTATTGTAGAAAACTTATTTATTTGAGTAATATGCTCTTCAATAGTAGAAATTGAATAGTGAAGCAAATTGCCTTTTAAAAATGCCTGGCTTGTATTTGGCTGTAACTCAAATTTATCATGCGGATTTGTTCCTGTCCAAAATCCTTTGCGGCTGTCCCATAATCGCAATTTTCTGTCGGGATACCATGCTCCGTGTTTAATCCATTTTCCGCAGTAATTGTTCAATCTGTTGAAATAATATCCATCGAATTTCCAATCGCTTTTCACTTTCAAAATAGATTTTTTTAAATCTTCGGAAAGTGCCTCGTCTGCATCGAGCGATAAAATATGTTGATAGTGTGCTTGTGTTATTGCCCAGTTTTTTTGTTCTATATAGCCTTCAAAATTATGAGTTACAAAACGAACATTAAATTTCTTGCAAATAGTTTCAGTTTTATCAGTTGAATATGAATCTATTACAACTATTTCGTCAGCAAGTTCAGCTATAGAACTTAAACATCTTTCAATGTTTTTTTCTTCATTGAAAGTCAATATTACAACTGATAATTTTATCACAACTAAAATTCAATTTTATTCAAATTGCAAAGCTAATGATTTATAAATTATGAATTAACAACTCATGAATAAGCTCAAAACTCAACATCCTCAAATCAGACAATTATTCATGATAATAGACTCTTTTCACTCGTTCAGAGACATTTGTGAGGATTTCGTATGGAATTGTATTTAGTGCTTTTGCATACTCGACAATTGGAAATTTTTCACCAAAAATTATTACTTCATCGCCTTCCTGAGTTTCAATATCAGAAATATCGACCATACACATATCCATACAAATGTTTCCAACAATTTTAGCAAACTCATTGTTTATTAAAACTTTACCAACGCCTTTGCTTAAAGCTCGGCTCAAACCATCGGCATAGCCAATTGGCACGATCGCTATACGAAGTTTTTTGTTGGCTTTTCCTTGCCTGCCATAACCCACAGATTCGCCGGCATTTACTTCTTTTATTTGAGAGATATGACTTTTTAAAGTACTCACATTTTCGAGCTTGTCCTGATAAATATTGCTTATTCCGTACAACCCAATTCCTAATCTAATCATATCGAAATTTGCTTCCGGAAATCTCACAATACCGGCTGTGTTAAGAATGTGTCGCAAAATTTTATAATCGAATGTTTCAACAATTTTACTACTTGACTTTGCGAAAGAACTTATCTGCGAAAGGGTGAAATCATCGTAGGTTTTTTCATCGGCAGCCGCAAGATGTGAAAATACTGATTTAATTGTCAGATGTTTAGATTGTTTTAAGGTTTCGATAAGTAAATCGATTTCCAAAATATCAAAACCAAGGCGTTTCATTCCGGTATCAATTTTAATATGAATCGGGAAAGATTTCACACTAAAGTTTTTAGCAGCTTCAGAAAATCGTTTTAAAATATCGAAACTATAAATTTCCGGTTCAAGATTGTGTTCAATCATTGCTTCGAAACTTTCGGGCTCGGGATTCAAAACGAGAATTGGTAAAGAAATTCCGGCTTTTCGCAAAACTAAACCTTCGTCGGCAAAAGTAACTGCAAGATAATCTGCTCGGTGAAATTGCAATAAATTTGCAATCTCTATGGTTCCACTTCCGTAAGAGAAAGCCTTTACCATTACCATTATTTTAGTATCTTTTTTTATTTTCGACCTAAATAAATTCAGATTATGAACTATCGAACTAAGGTTTATTTCAAGAACTGTGCGATGAAGTTTTTGCTGCAAAGCATTCGAAATTCGTTCAAACTCGAACACACGCGAACCTTTTAATAGAATTGCCTCGTTCTGAAAATTCTCAATTGAAATATTGTCAAGGAAATCGGATGTTGATTTATAAAAATGACTTTTAATAAGAAATAATGAAGCATAGCCGGAAATAGCCTCTCCTATTCCAATAAGTTGATTAATTTGCTTTTTTCTAACAAGTTCGGATACATCTTTATACAAGGAAATTTCGTTTCTTCCGCTTTGAAGAATATCTGAAATTATCAGTGTCTTTTTTTCGTGCTGCTGTTGCTGATTTAGAAAATCGAGAGCTATTTTCAAAGAACCAATATCTGAATTATAACTATCATTTATTATTGTGCAATTGTTGATTCCTTGTTTCAGCTCAAGACGCATTGCTACTGAGGAAAGCCCCATCATCCTCTCCTTTATCAAATCATTCTTATATCCAAGATGTAGCATCAAAAGCCAACAATGGATAGCATTTTCAATAGATGCCTGATCGATAAACGGAATTGTAATTTTTATTTGTTCGCCTTTAAATTGCCCTGTAATTAAAGTTTCAGATAAATTCTTTCTGATACTCGAAATAAACAAATCTGCCGGATAGTGAGAAGACCAACAAAGTAGTTTTGTTTCATCAATAGTATAGTTCGATTGGATTTGCATTTCGAGCAAAGGATAATCTTTGCAATAAATCAATTTTTCTACATTATGAAATAGCTTTAACTTTTCGTTGATTTTATGTTTATAGTCAAGAAAATTTTGTTGGTGAGCATCGCCAATGTTTGTAAAAATCCCCAAAGTTGGATCAATTATTTTTTGCAGCTTTCCCATTTCATCTATTTGAGAAATTCCGGCTTCGAAAATTGCAAAATTATAATCAGAATTTAGTTGCCAAACCGAGAGTGGTACTCCAATCTGAGAATTGTAACTTTTAGGATTTCTTATAATATTTTTATCGTCGTGCAAAAGCTGATACAGCCACTCTTTAATGATAGTTTTTCCGTTGCTGCCAGTAATTCCAACTACCGGAATATCAAATCTTTTTCGGTGAAAACTTGTTAGAGTTTGTAGAGCAATTCTGGTATTTTGCACGACAATAAAATTTGAGTTCTCAAACTCATCTTTGCGTTTTGGCAAGGAACTAACTACAAAATTCCTGACACCTTTTTCATACAAATCGCCAATGAATTGATGTCCATTGTGATACAGGCCAACAACGGCAAAAAACAGCGACGATTCTGCTGAAACAATTGTTCTACTATCAATCAGCAAGGAAGATATTGTAGATTCCCCATCTCCTTCTAATTTACCATTTATGATTTCGGCAATTTCTATAATATCATATTCAAGCATAAATTTATGCAATATTTAATTTCATTTAAAGCATGCAATATTATGAGTTTATTTTAAAATAAATTTGATAATATTAGTTTTTCGTATTTATTTATCGAAAAATCACTAATTCGAAATACTGAAGGTTTAATTCATAATTCACTCAGACAGTTCCTAAAGCATTGCTAAGAAATAAATTACAACATGCTAAACTAAAGCAAAATAAATAAGTTTTGAAATCCAACTATTTAGCAATTAGTTTAAATCTTCACAAACTTCTGTACAAACATTTGATTGTCAGTTGTTACTATTCTTGCAAAATAAATTCCATATGCAAGATTTTGAATATTTATATCAATTTTTTGGCTATTTGTAAAATTCCTATTTATAAAAACCTGACCGGAAATTCCGAGTATTTCGACCGAGCCTGAAAAATAGTTATTGCCAAAATCTATTTGAGTAAAATCTTTAGCCGGATTTGGATAAATTGAAATTTCTGGTAAAAAATTGGTTTCCGATATTTCATTTATATCTGGGAATCTTTGGCTCAATTTCAAAATAAAAACATCTTTGCTTCCATTTACTGTTGAAGTATAAAATTCTCCGGCAGTAGGATCTAAATCTACCCCGCCCCAAACAAATCCTGTGGAGTAAACATTTCCATCAGAATCAATATTTATTGAATTGCCATGATCGTCGGCATTTCCTCCAATACCAGCTGCCCAAATAAAAGTACCGTTTGAATCTAATTTGAGAAAATAACAACCACCTATGCTTAGTTCAAATTCCTGAAATCCCGGATCGAAATCGACTGCACCGGAATAAAATCCTGTAGAATAAATATTTCCTAAAGTATCAAGTTTCAGGGAATAACCCGTATCTTCGCTATTTCCACCAATATTTTTTGCCCAAACAAAATTGCCCAAAGAATCTAATTTTAATATGAAAATATCAAAAGAGCCTGAAGAACTTAGGGTATATACTTCCGTTGAATCCGGATCAAAATCAACTATGCTTGAAAACCTTCCTGTTAGATAAATATTCCCCCTTGCATCTATATCTACTGAATGGCTTTCGTCCCATAGGACACCTCCCATACTATGTGCCCATTTGAATTTTCCAGCTTTATCCAATTTTAAAACAAATATATCATAACCTCCATTTGAGCTTAGATAAAAAGTTTCTACGGTGTCTGTATTAAAATCAATTGTACCACTAAAAAATCCGGTTACATAAACATTTCCAGCATAATCGCATACCAGTGAATTGCCTTGATTCCACTCATTATAACCAATATTTCTTGCCCAAACAAAATTGCCAAAATTGTCTAATTTGCTTATAAAAATATCTGTTAATCCTCTTGCCGTTAATTCATAAATTCCTGCTCCAGGATCAAAATCGACTGTTCCGTTGAAGCAGCCTGTAGTATAAACATTGCCAAAAGTATCAATAGCTATTGAATAGCCTGCATCGCCAAATATATAATTGCCTCCTATGCTTTTTGCCCAAACAAAATTCAATGAAGAATCATATTTGGTTATAAAAAAATCTGAAGAGCCATTTGAACTAAGATCGTAAACACCAGGACCAGGATCAAAATCAATAGTATCATTAAAATTTCCAATAGAATAAATATTTCCAAAATCATCAATAGTTAGAGAATTTCCTTGATCCCAGTCGCATGCACCCATACTAATCGCTGAAATTAATTTGCCGCTTGAATCGAATTTAGAGATATACACATCTCTGTAGCCATATGGGTAATGAAAATCGAATATTTGAGCATCTGGGTTTAAATCAACAGTATCTTGAATATAGCCCGTAGTATATATGTTTCCGAGATCATCAACAACTATAGATTTTCCCTGATCTTCATACTTACCTCCAAAACTTGTAGCCCATTCAAATTGGACTTTCTGTGCAAAAATGTTTGAACTTATAAATAAAATACTCAATAATGATAGAATTGCTGTTTTCATATATTCGTTGTTTTGTATCAAAAATGACAATCTTATAATTTTAGCTAAGATAGTAATTAATAATTAAACTTAACAAATTATTAAATTTTATCAGTAAAACGTATTCAAAATATTAAAGCATAGTACAAATAAAACTGCACTTGAAACTTGTTTTCATAGATTTAAATTACTATTTCATAGCTCAATTTGAAATTCAATACTATGTTTTATTGTTTGATAAACTGTTTTGCCACAACCGTTTTATCAGCAAAGGAAATTTTGGTTACATATTCTCCAACCGGAAAATGTCGAATATCTAATTCTATTTCTTTTTGTTGTATAAATTTTTCTATAAGAAGTATTTGCCCAATTGAATTGATAATCTCTAATTCACCATCAACAGTGGTTTTTCCAAAATCGATGTAGAGTTTGTCCTTGGCAGGTAAAGGATAGATTTTTATTCTTGAGGAGTAATTATTTTCCTTCATCACAATAAGACTTATTGTATAGCATTCACTGGTATCTGTGCAGCCATTTTCGGTAACGACAACTGCATAACTACCATTGATGGTTGGAGTAAAGCTTTGATTTGTTGCACCGGAGATTTGGGTGTATCCATTTGAGCATTCAATCCATTGGTAAGTAGCACCAATAGCATTGGCAGTTAATGTATTTAAGTTTTGAGTAACAGAAGTATCTAATTCAATAATTGTAAGGTCGATGGTGATAACTGAGTCGCAACCTGCAGCATTGAAAATTGCATCATTATATATCCCTGAAGTATTCCAAATAAAATTCCCGCTAGGGGAAATGTAGTAGCCACAACTTGTTTCGGATATTGTACTTGTAGTTTGGTTACATTGCGATAGTTTTAATATATAAGCATCATAATCTCCAGCTGAGCTTTGATTAAATATCCCAACTCCCGGATTAAAATCCGCAGTGGACTTATAATGTCCGGTTATAAAAATATTTTCTGACATATCTATAGCCAGGCACATATTTTTGTCTGTTGAATTACCTTCTATGCTTTTTGCCCAAATTAAATTTCCCATAAAGTCAAGTTTACACATAAAAACTTCAGAATGTCCTGCTGATGTGAGATTATAAACTCCCGGGCCTGGATCAAAATCCGCAATTCCATTGAAATATCCACTAATATACATATTTCCTTGCTCATCAATAGCAATAGATTCACCTCCATCAACAGAAGTCCCACCAAAACTTTTCGTCCAAACCAAATTCCCATTGTAATCTAACTTTAGCAGAAATATGTCGTCTTCTCCAGCAGAATAAATATTGAGAACCCCGATTGAATCAGGATCGAAATCTGCCAAACCATAGTACTGACCTAAAACATGAGGATTTCCCATATCATCTAGTGCAATTGAGTTACCCCACTCGTAATACGAACCACTTCCTACGTTTTTTGCCCAAACAAAATTGCCTAAAGAATCTAATTTAGAAATAAAAATATCAAAATCGCCATTTGAAACAAGTGTATGTGTATTAGGTCCGGGATCAAAATCTCCTGACCCGTAAAAGTTCCCCGTAGATAAAACGTTTCCTGCTTTATCAAGAGCAATAGACGAGCCTTGATCATCAGCATAGCCGCCCTGGCTTATTGCCCAAACAAAATCTCCTACAGAGTTGAGTTTTAAAATAAATATGTCAGAATAACCGTTTGAAAACAGATAATAACTTATCAAGGAATCTGGATTGAAATCTGCAAGTTGATAAAAAGAACCAATTATATATATATTGCCCGAATTGTCGGAAGTAAGAGAAATTCCTTGTCCTCCTATACTTTTAGCCCAAATGATGTTTCCCAAAGAATCATATTTAGCAACAAATCCTCCTCCAAGGTATAGATTATAAATACCTGAACCAGGATCAAAATCAACTGTTCCATAATAATAGCCTGTGATGAGCACTTCTCCATTTGAGCCAATTTTTACTTCCCGTGCATGATCTGAACTAATTCCTCCAATTTGATTTACATAGACAAAATTACCCAAAGAATCAAGTTTTACAAGGTAGATATCATAGCTTCCATTTGAGGTCAACAATTGGCTGCCAGACCCTGGATCGAAATCTACAGTTCCTTGAAAATATCCGGTAATATATACAAATCCATCAGAGTTTACAGCAACTGATTCGCTATAAACATTATCAGCACCGCTCATTGCTACGGCCCATTCAAACTGGGGATCTTGAGCCAATAGGCTTGTGCCCAAGCACAACACACATAATGTTAAGAAGGCTTTAGTTTTTAGCATTTTCATTTTTAAGCTCATAAATTCATATTTCTAATTTTTGGACAAATTAAACAAAATAAATATAACCAAATGTTTAATTATTTTTTCTCTATTTACAATCCTTTTTATTAAAAATCCCTTAGTTTTCAAAAACCATTTCCCCACCAACAAAAGTTCTCAGGACTTTTACTTTTGGGATTTCCAATTCATAAATTTCCATTATGTCTTTATCGAGAATAACAAAATCAGCATATTTTCCGGCTTCAAGGCTTCCTTTTTCGTTTTCTTCAAAACTGCCTTTTGCTGCCCAAATTGTCATCGATTTTAGAGCTTCTTTTCGTGATAGACCATTTTCGCTTTGAAAACCATTTTCAGGATAATTATCAAAATCTTTTCGGGCAACCGCTGCATAAAATGTGTATAAAGGATTTATTTTTTCTATAGGAAAATCAGTTCCGTTCACAAGCCAGTTGTTTTGTTCGAGCAATTTTTTGTAAGCGTAGGCATTTTCTAGTCTATCTTTGCAAAGTCGTTCTTCAGCCCAGTACATGTCCGATGTGGCGTGTGTAGCCTGAACTGAAGGAATTATCGAGTATTTTCCAAAGGAAGAAAAATCGTTTTCGTTTACAACTTGTGCATGTTCTATCCTCCATCGCAGATCGTTTTTCCCTTCAAGAAATTCAGCATAAATATTTAGAATCATTCTAATTGCCGAATCTCCAATTGCATGAGTATTTACCTGATAGCCATGTTTTTTTGCATCTTGGCAAACTGCACGAAATTCCTCTTCTGAACTTACAAGCAGTCCATTGTTATGAATATCGTCGCAATAAGGTTCTATCAATTTTGCTCCTCGCGAACCAAGAGCACCATCGGCATACATTTTCACTGAGCTTACGGATAAAAAATCCGTTTGATAAATTCCGTAGTGCATGAAAGATTCGAAATTCTCTATGTTCGGCGAAAGCATAGCATTCACTCGCATTTTCAGCATTTTTTCTTTTTGCAAAGAATCTATCAATAGAATATATTCTTTGTCGAGTCCGGCATCTACAACAGAACTTAAGCCAACAGCAAAACAATTGTTTTGTGCAGTTTTTAAAGCTTCAATTTGTAATTTCCTGGAAAGTGGAGGAATAATTTCTCTAAGAGAATCGGCAGCATTGTCAATCAAAATGCCGGTCATTTCGCCATTTACTTTAAGAATTTCGCCACCATCAATTTTGCTATCTTTTGTTATTCCTGCACGTTTTAAGGCAATTGAATTTGCCAAAAGAGCATGTCCGTCAATTCTAAACAATGCTACCGGATTGTTCGGAAACAAACTGTCAAGATCAGATTTGTCAGGGAAGTTTGCAATTTCCCAATCGTTCTGGTCCCAGCCGCGTCCTGTTATCCATTCTTGCTTATTAGTTTTTGAATGTTCTACAAGTTTTTCTAAAACCTCATTAAACGATTTTGTACCAACGAGATTGGCATTTTTCAAAATACCCATTCCGTAATGGAAAAAGTGACAATGTCCGTCAATAAATCCCGGATAAATGAATTTCCCTTTTGCATCAATTTTTTCCTTAGATTCATATTTTTCCAGAATTTCTTCAGAAAGACCTGTTTCTACAATTTTTCCCGATTTTATTGCAAAACTTTGTGCTTTCGAAAAGTTCGTGTCGAGGGTGTAAACTTTTGCATTATAAACAATTAAATCGACATTTTCTTTTGTTGACGAGCAAGACATCATTCCCACAAATAATAAGAAAACAAATATTTTTATTCCAATTTTCATATCTCTATTTTAAATCTGCAAATTTATGGTTCTAATTTTTATTTTGGCAATTAATAATTCACCGCAGTGTTTTGAAATGTTATATTCAAAGTCTCCAGAAGTTTTATTTTCGTGTGAAAAAGATATGAAAAGAAAAATAATCTATATTTTAGCAGCATTTCGGGCAGCCAAGCAAGCAGTAGAAAAAGCAATTTGAAGATTATATCCTCCAGTATCGGCATCTAAATCTAAAACTTCGCCTGCAAAAAACAGATTCTTAATTATTTTTGACTCCATTGTTTTGGGATTTACTTCCTTCAAGGAAATGCCGCCTGCTGTAACAATTGCTTCGGAAAAATTGCGATGTCCTTCAATATTCAATTCAAAATTTTTCAACCAGAATCGCAATTGTTTTCGCTCTTTTGCAGATATTTGATTTGCAGGTTTTTCGGCAAATATTTCAGTTTCCTGAACGCAAACCTGAACCAATTTTGATGGCATTAATTTTCTTAATAAAACACCAAATCTTTCGTTTCCAAAATCATTAAAATCTCTTAATAATCTTTGGTCTAATTTTTTTTCATCTAATGCAGGTTTTAAATCAATAGAGAAAACAACATTTTTTTTGTCTTTGATAAAATCAATACAATAACGGCTGAGTGTTAAAACAATAGCTCCGGAAATTCCAAATTCAGTAAATTCCATTTCTCCAAACTTTTCCATGAATTTTTTGCCATCTATCCAAACACTAATTTTGACATTACGAAGATTTAAACCAGAAAGGTTTTTGTAGTTTTCTTTTGTAACGAGAGGTACAAGTATAGGGCGAATTGGAACAATTGAATGTCCGATTTTTGCAGCAATTTTATATCCATCGCCAGTGGAACCCGTTAGTGGGTATGAAGCTCCACCGGTGGCAAGAATCACCTTTTTTGCTAAGATAGTATCACCCGATTTTGCAAAAACACCCTTAATAGTATTATTCTCAACAATTAAGCTTTTCACACCATCAGATTTCTTAATAGTAACATCATTTTTCAAACAGTATTTTTCTAAAGTCCGGACAACATCAATTGCTTTTTCGCTCTTTGGAAAAACTCTCCCACCTCGTTCTATTATGGTTTCTAAGCCTTCCGTTTCAAAAAAGTCAATCAAATAGTCGGAGAAAATATTTGCAAATGCCGGCTTCAAAAAATTTCCTTTATAGTTGACATGTTTTAGAAAATCTGCCCGGCTGGCTGTGTTTGTGATATTACATCTGCCTTTTCCGGTTATGGCGAGTTTGTTGCCGCAGCGTTTCGTTTTTTCAATTAACAAAGTCGAGCTCCCAAGTTTTGCAGCTTCTCCGGCAGCCATCATTCCGGCAGCTCCACCGCCAATTACTATTACATCAAAATTATTTTTTATTTTCAATTTCGGTTTTGTTATTAATTTCGGTTTTATTTTTAATGAGTGAAACAGCCATAATAATACTTGAGGCAATTATTACAAATAATAATACCCCGGATTCGAATTCTTCAAATTTTATTTCTTCGGGAATGGCAAAAAATAATAGAATAGAAATTAATCCGCGTGGTGAAATGAAAACTTGCGGAAAAATATCTCTTCCTACAAATAAGCGTAATAATATAAAACGAATTCCGAAAAGCACCACCAAAATTATCAAGCTGATTAAAAGGACTTTAAAATTCAGCAATGTCCCGATTGAAATCGTTATCCCGAAAATTACGAAGAAAAAAGTTCTTACTACAAAAGAAGATTCTATGGTGATAATTCGAAAATTCATAAATATTTCTTTCACCGTTTTTTCGTCTAAGTATTTTTTAAGTTTTCCTGAAAAGAAAAAATGACGATTGTTTAATATCAATCCAAAAATCAAGATCATAATTAATGATGAAAAATGAAGAAGTTTCCCAATCGAATATATTACTATTAAAACAGAAATCAGTAGAAACAATTTGACCTCAGACCGTAGTTTTTGGAAAAGCAAAATCAATAGATAGCTTAAAATTACCGATACAAATATTGTAATAAAAATATTGATACCGATTGAAATTCCTATTTGTTTAACACTTTCGGCTTCAAGGCTTCCAAGCAGAAAATAAAACATCATTATTCCTAAAATATCGGAAAATGTGCTGTTATAAATCATAAATTCTTTTTTCTGCTCGGGCAAAATTCCAACACTTGGAATCACAATTGCACTGCTCATTATCGAAAGAGGAATTGCGTAAACCAAAGCTATGAATATATCGATGTTAAAAAATGCTTGAATAACCATTGCAATAATGTATGTGCAAAACGAAAGCGACAATAAAGAAATACTAAACGAACGCCAAATTACTGGCCATTTTTCCTTTTTTTAGTTCAAGATCGAGCGAGGCTTCTAAAACAATCATTATCAACCCAATAGTTCCGAGAATCTTGAGAACCGGGAAAAAATCAATTTCGTCGAATTCGAGAGCATTCATTAAAATTTTCAGAACAATGCCAAGAACTATCAAAAGAATTACGCTTGGAATGTTGGTTCTGGCAGATATAATATTGAAGAGGTATGAAATAATTATTATCAGTGAGGCTGATATTATTATTGAGTATGTATTTAATATTTCCATTTTTCTAATAATTAAAAGCTAAAGCCAAGACGAACCACTGGATTTGAGTATGGCGAGTAAGCATGTTCGTTTAGGTTCCACAATAATAGAAGATTAACAGAACTTCGTTTTCCAATTCTTTGTTTCAAGCCAGCTCCTATTAGCAGACTGCTCACCCAACGTCTTTCAAACTCAATTAGAGTACTGTTCGAATCTTCAATATCTATGTTTATGAACTCGTATTCAGCATGTAAAATAATACTTCCAAAATCAATAGGGAGAAACTGTCCCATTTCTTCTATCAGCAAATATTGCGAAAATATTCTTCCTCCATAAATATTTGTTTCGTAGTCCATTGGATAAGTTTGACCTGAAATATAATAAATCCTATCATCTTTATAGTATTGATAAATAGCACCAATCCCCAAAATAGTTCTTTCGTTAATTTTGTAGCCTACACTTGGCGAAATATCAATATGAGTAATTGCACCCAATCTTAAACCAAAATTTCCTCCAAAAACCAGTTTATCAATGAGTCTTGGTTTTTCAGGGTTTTGAATCTGTGATATTGATAAATTACAAATAATCAGCAAAATAGCCGTAACAAACATACTTTTTTTCATTCTAAATTCTATTTGTTTAAAATGATGTAAATATAAATGAAAATTAAAAATTAGAATTTGATATTTGGCTAATATCATTTAATGAGACAAAAAATGTTCAATGTATTAAACCAGGATAATTCACTATACAATATGTGGTAGTGGGGAGTAATCGTCCAAGGAGCTTTTTCAAAACGCACTAATAATATTGGTGTGAGCAGCGAAACCGCCGACAAAGATCTGCTAAAAGACCCTGCCATGCTTAAACGCTTAGACGAAATCGGGAAAATGGAAAAAGAAGACAAAAGCCATATCCTGCACGTACTCGACGGATTCATCAAATCTGTGAAACTTAAAAATATTGCGGCGATGTGAAAAAGTTATTCATGTTGTTGTACACACGGATTGCAAATCCGCGCTAGATGGGGTGCATGCAGTTTTGGCTAATTTAGTTGCTTTTGTTCACCGCCGGATTGCAAATCCTCGCTAGCGGGAGTGGCCACCTGAATTGCAAATCCGAAATATATACACTTACCTTATTTGTAATGATAACATGGATTTTTGTAATATGCGTAAATATTAGTTCCTAAATCGTATTTGACATTTGCCAGATATATTGAACCTACACCACATATAAGCAATCTATAAATATTATGAATTTTAGCTTCATTTATATATATTTGTTTTTCACTTTTATCTATATAATAAATCTTTTCATTGATATAATTTAATTCTTCATCATAATTAATCGAACTAAGGATTCGGAGATTTCCATTTTTTATAATGATTCTACTTCGAGGGATCATATCAATATCCAATCGAAAAAAGCAACAAATACTATTAAGATTAATAGATTTTGAAGGATTATAATGGAATTTAGTTCCCAAAAAAGAAATATCCTTTTGT
The DNA here is from genome assembly GCA_018692315.1 of Bacteroidota bacterium. Taxonomy (NCBI): domain Bacteria; kingdom Pseudomonadati; phylum Bacteroidota; species Bacteroidota bacterium. Next base: position 15,964 of record JABHKC010000202.1, read on the forward strand.
TTTTTGTCAAATAAATAAAATCCTTTACCCCAATATGGCGTGTTATTTTGATTATATTTAATAAATCCAAATATGAAATCGTCTTCATGAAAAAAAACTACTTCTACGCTATCCCTTGTTTTTGCAAAATATGTGTTTACGCATAAAAATAATGAAGAATCTAATTCAAGAAGTTCATATACCTTTTCAAAACTAGAAAAGTTTAATAATGAGTCTATCTTATATAATTCAACAGAATCTAAATTTACTTTATTTGTAACATCATTCACTTTTTGAATTACATCAAACAAGGACACATTATTTGCAGATATGTTTACAATTAATAAAAAAAATATTATTAATAAAAGATTTGTGATTCGCATTTTATTCTATTTTACTTTTTTTTGTGATTTGAAAGAAACAGGTTCATCTCCTGTTGAATTAAACCGAATATTGTACTTGCTTTTTTGCGGTTTCTTTTCCCCATTTATAAACATAATCCAGCCTTCTTCAAAGGTTAACTTTCTTGTTAATTTCTCATCTAACCCAACAATTAATTTACTGTTGTCTTGATTCATAAAAAGTCTTTTCCCTTTATATTCATTTGATTTACTTAATTCAACCCCCATGCTAAGTCCCTCAAAGAAATCATCTCCACCGTCACATGCTGTCAAAAATATGTTCCCACCTTTTTCAACATAATCTCCCAAATTAATTAACAATTTTGAAGTATTAACTTCATCTGGATATCTCTCTTCAATACTCATTCCGTCAGGTGCTAATTTGAAATTATCTTTCCCAGTTGTTTGATAATTGATAAAAGCAGGGTTTAATGGTTCAGCATTTTCATCTTCACCTCCTAAGGTTGCAGGAAAAACAATAGTATCACTTTCTGGTGTTATAACTGACAATTGTCCTTCACCATCCCCATGAGATTTGAAAACAAGATTTTTCAATTTGTTCCCATCAATTTTTGGTGAACTTAAATAATTTTCTAGTTGATTAGAAGCATCTTCCAATGTGTCAACAAGAAGAATATCCCAATTTTTATTCTTAGTAGAATTTAGTTCATTAAATTGATCCTCTGTGTTTACTAAGATAACATTACCAGTGTACAATAAATTTCCTGAGTTTAGCTCTGGTTCTTCCTCCTCCAACCCATCCAAATCAATAAAAGTGATAGGTTTGTTGCCGGCATATTGGTATGGGGTATAGTGTGGATACTCAAATTGTAGTGGGTCAACACTTAAACAACTCTGTACACCTTTTTGATTTACAATAGTCTTTCTATACACCACTTTTAATGGTGTTTCAAAGTTTTGATATCTTAGTTTCAATGCTCCCATTACTATCCGTAAAATTACTACTTTTTATTTTCATTTGAAGATTTTCAATTGGAAAAAAAAATAAAGTTGTAAGATTTGAACAAACCGGAGCATTTTAACCTCTTAGGCAACCAATCGAAGCCAGTGTAGGCAGGTCAAGGTTTTTGAGATGTTTTTTGGGGTCTTTTTATTCCGATTTTTCATCGGGATGGCTGGATTTTTTGCCCTGTGGGTCTTTATCTAATTTTCATCAGATGTTATAAATCCTATTCGTTTTCTGTTTTTTTGTTCTAATTCTTGTTGTTTTATTTCTTCAAACTGCTTTATGTATTCAAAAATCAACATTATTTTATCATCATGTTCTATTCCTTTGCGTTCTAATTCATC
>JABHKC010000203.1 GCA_018692315.1 Bacteroidota bacterium
CTTTCTATAGCTATGCCATGGCAGATGGTATCTTTAATTATCTGTTTGATAATAAATATGGGCTAATTTATAAAACTAAACCCAAAATCCCTGATAGCCAGCTATCTATAATTTGGGAGGAAAATTGAGGAAACTTCAGAATAACACTGATATTTTGGCTAAAATTGTTGCGACTGAAGCTATTTAGCTTTCCACTAAACTACAGGTAAAATATAGTGAAAGGTTGACTTTGAGTCACCCTTTCACTTTTCATAAAAGCTTTTTTGCTCACCCATTTTGTTCTGGGATTTTTTTTACCATGAACTTTGCAATTTTAAGAATTCCCACCTACTTGTCTCATTAAAATCAGTAATTATGAAAAACAGATTAGAATATTTTCCAATAACTTTATATGCCGTTGTGATGGGAATCACAGGTTTGGCAATCGCTTTTAGCAAATATTCTCAATTAGATTGGTTGCCCGACATTTTTTATAAAGCAAGCTTGATATTTGTTAGCGCTTTATTCATATTGATAACTGTTTTGTATTTCCTAAAAACAATTTATCATTTCAAGGAAGTTAAAAAAGATTTTAAGCATAGAATCCGTATAAATTTCTTTTCAGCAATTTCAATATCCTTTTTGCTATTGTCGATTGCATATCACCCAATGAGTCATAATATTTCGAAAGTTTTGTGGTGGATTGGGCTTGTACTGCACACATATATGATGTTGCACACAATTGCTTTTTGGATACAACACAATTTTGAAATACGGTTTTTCAATCCGGCTTGGTTCATTCCGGTTGTTGGCAATATTCTAATTCCAATAATGGGAGTGGAATTTATGCCAAGAAGTTTTTCCTTTTTCTATTTCTCTGTTGGAGGATTTTTCTGGATAATATTATTCACAATATTTTTGAACAGAGTGGTTTTTCACGACCAAATGCCTCAGAAATTTATTCCTACATTATTCATTTTAATTGCACCTCCCGCAATAGGATTTGTATCGTATTATAAGTTGACAAACCAATGGGATTTGCTTGGAGAATTTCTACTGAACATTACATTTTTCTTCGTACTACTAATAGCTTTTCTCGCAAAAAGTTTCAAAAACATCAAGTTCTTCGTGTCTTGGTGGGCGTTTACCTTTCCTTTAGATGCACTGACTATTGCCTCGGCATTAGCTTATCAGGTTTCCGGCAACGATATTTACAAATATATTTCTTTTGCAGGATTTGTTTTAGCCCTAAGTTTCATAATCATTGTGAGTTATAAAACAATTGAAAAAATAAGGAAACACGAAATTTGTGTAAATGAAGAATAATAACAATTAAGTAATTATCCTAATCGTAATATTCCTTTTTTAACGAAAAATATTAAGTTCAAATGGAAATTCATTCAATGTTTTGATTTCTTTTTATCTCAGACAAAACTGTCAAGAAGTTAGGTTCGGAACATGAAATAATTTCATCCGTAATATGCTTGTGATTTGGGAAGGTGGATATTCCTTGGTGATGAGGAACATTATCGTAGCGAAAAATCATAATGTTTTCGTTTGACATAAAATGATATTTGTATTTAATTTTTATTGTCTCATTATGGTTTATTCTGACAACCTCAATAAAATCTAAACTACCACTTTCGAAATACAACAATCCTTTGAAAATACCGAAATTATTATCAATTTTTCTTTTCTCGGTTTTTTGCCTGACAACTATATTGAAATCTGAAATAGTTTTCTCAATTTCATAAAAATAATCATCTATTGTCATAGTAAATGTTTTATTTCTTTTTGATAATCTTGAAAGGTTTCATATTCCCCACTCCATTGAAAAAAATCGCTGTTTTCATCACCAAGTTTTCCATTTTCAAAAAGTTCGTAAAACTCTACAGTTTTCATCGTATATTTTTGTTCAAAATATGCAAAATCCAATTCAATATTTCTAATGGCTTTTTTTAATTGAGCAGCCCTATACGATAATATTTCATTTATCATTTTATCATAGTTTCCATTGTAAACAGAAACATAATTGCTCAGTTTTTTTTCGGTTTTTTTATCTAAAGTCAACATTGCTGTTTGTATTGTTCAAACTAAATTATTTTGTTTTCAAAGATATAAAAATAATATGTAGCAGAAATTTCATCAATTCTCCGACCTGACAGGTTTGATTCATAGCTAATTACATAGCAAGGAGGCTCAAAACAGCTCTTCACTTTCGAAATTATTAACAACATTTCTTCAATTATAATTGAAACTTTTGTACTTTTTGTCCATTTTGTCAATCATAATTGAAACTATTATTATAAACGTATTTATAAAAATCTAAATAATCCTTTGCAAATAATCATTAGTTTTGAATTTTAAAAAAATGAAACAAAATTAATGTTTGAAAGTAACAAAAAATTAGAGGAATATATTACAAAATACACTGAAAATGAAGATGATATTCTTAAAGAATTAAACAGGAAAACATTTCTGGAAACTTTCAATCCAAGAATGATTTGCAGCCCTTTGCAAGGTAAAATTCTGCAAATGCTTAGTAATATGATTTCTCCAAAATATATTCTTGAAATTGGAACATTTACCGGCTATTCTGCAATTTGCCTGGCCAGAGGTTTGAAAAAAGACGGGAAATTATTCACTATTGAAATAAACGATGAATTGACCAAATATTCGCAAAATTTTTTTGAAAAAGCAAAATTGCAAAACAATATTGTTCAGAAAGTTGGGGATGCTCTTGAGATTATTCCAAAAATAGACAAGAATTTCGATTTGGTTTTTATTGATGCCGACAAAGAGCGATATTTGGATTACTATAAAATGATTTTTGACAAGGTAAATATTGGTGGTTTTATTATTGCCGATAATGTACTTTGGGAAGGAAAAGTTGTAGAAGAAAATCTTCCGAAAAACGACTTTTGCACGAGAGGGATATTAGAATTTAATAGTTTTGTGAATGAGGATGACAGGGTGGAAAATGTTATTTTTCCTATAAGAGATGGCTTGATGGTGTTGAGGAAAATATGAATTATAAATTATGAATTATGAAAAAGACAAAAGTAATTAGAAGCTACTCAATAGACAAAGAAAACGAAGAGAATAAGCAACTTAGCTCCTTATTGGAATATGACGAAAACGAAAATTTGATTTGTTCAATTTCTTATTTCGATGACGAAATGATTGAAAACAAAACAGTTTATAAATACAATGAAAAGAAGCAGTTGATTGAACAGATTGATTATATTTCCGAAGATGAAATAAGCGAACAATCGAGATTTAAGTATTATGAAGATGGAGAACTTTGTGAACATGAAACAGAATATTCGGAAGGGGGGAAATCTATAAAGAAAATCAAGTTTGACAAATCGGAAAACACAAAAACTGTTTCAGAAATTGATGAAGACGGCGAAATTGAAAGCATTGAAATTGAGAAATTTGACAAAAGCGGAAGAATCGTAGAAAGACAAATTTTCGATGAATCGAATAAACTTGAAAGCAAAACTCAAAATTCCTACAACGAAAACGCAAAACTGACAAATAGAATTGAATTTGGGAAAAAGGGTGAATTTTTGATTGAGCATCATCTGACTTACAACGAAAGAGGATTTCCTATGAAGCAAATTTCTGTTAATAAGAAAAAAGAGTTGGTAGATAAATTGCTGATTGAATATGATGAAAAAGACAGAGTTCTAAAAGAACAACATGGAAATAAGATGGTTATTCGATATGATTTTGATGACAAAAACAGAACACTTAAAGAATCAAGATTTAATGCTGCTGACAATCTCGAATATGAACGAATTTCAAGATTCGATGAAAACAAACAATTAATTGAAGAAGAGGACTTTAATTCTATTGTTAAGTATGAGTATGAGTATTTTTAGTGGGGGTGAGTAAAAATTTATTGGAAATTTTTGATAAACTTTTTTAACTCTCTCAAGTTAGCATGTTCAAAATCCCAATATCCTTTTTTTGCTGCTAAGCCAAGACTGTGCACAAAGTTTTTCCTTGTTGACAAAAATGCTTGAACCTTTGCCTTAGCTATATTTTTAGGTTTCTCAGGTATGCAATTAAAAAACTCTTCTATACATTTATATTCTTTCTCGTGTTCAACAATTTGCAAGCAGAGAGATTCTAACATTCCCTCATTCTTGTTTCCGGGCATAATGTAAATACCAACTTTTATTTTATTGTCAATAAATGTGTTTTGAATTTTAGGAGTGTCAAAATTAGCATTTGACAAAGAACCGCAAACGCTTTGAAAAGCACTATTTGCATTTCTATCAGCATCTCTTATTATACCAAATATTCTAATTTTATTAAATCCTTAAATAGTTTTAAGTGATAAGATATAAGTTTTAAAATTATCTTTTCCTCCTGCATTAATAATTTGATAATCACTTATTTCCATAAAACTGAATAATGCTTCAAAAAAATCTACCTCATCTTTTCCTTCTACCAATAGAATTTTTTCAGATTTCAACACTAAGCTTTTCATTTATCTAACCTCCCAATTATCATTTAGCATAGTTTCAAGCATTTCGTTGGTCATTTTATGAGCAAGATGTTCATCGGGTCTTTTTTCTATTCTAAATAATCGAATTTCATCAGGGTCCTGTGGGTGCTTATTAAATGCAAAAGCTTTCTGAAATGCAGATATACATTCATAAGAATGTGTTGTAGCAAACAATTGAACATTAAATTCTTTTGCTGCTTCAAAAACAGTTCTCCACAATATTTCTAATGATTTATAATGTAGCCCATTTTCAATTTCATCAATAAAAACACAACCATTTTTCATGTTTGCGATAGTTACAATTAAAGACAACATCCTTCTTATTCCATCTCCCATGACATTTATTGGGATTAACTGATCAAGGCCTGTATCACAATATATTATCAAATTCGTCCCTATACTTATATCCAAAATACTTGGCTCTACCTGTTGTAAAACTTTTACAATACCTTTTTTTCTTTTTCCAACAATTAAATTATTCAATTTTTCGGGTAATAAATCTAATATTGTTCTTGGTATTACGAATGTTCCCAATAAATTTTCCTTGTAGTTTTTATGGATATACCGGAGCAAGCTGACCCCCTCCGAGCGATAAAAAAAATGTTGTTTTTCTGAGTGAAATTTGTCTGTCATTCCGGCAGATGTTGACCCCTTTTTTGCGGTGGCGGCTTTCGAGAAACGGAGCATGTTGACCCCTTTTTCGGTGAGGAGA
>JABHKC010000204.1 GCA_018692315.1 Bacteroidota bacterium
TGTGTGTCAGATTTGAACTACCACAGATTTTTATTTTTGAGTAATAGCGAGCTATTTTGATGGAATAAAAATTGAGGACGGTCAAAGATGATGTGCAGTTTGGGCTTGTAGTAGAAATATTTATGAATTATTCAGGCTAAATTACGAATGAAAAATATTTGCAAATTCAGACTGAGTCAGTTTCGCTAAATAAAGGCTTAGTTTTATTCTTTTACGAGAGTTCACTTTCTGTATATTAAGGAAACCTCTAAAAATGCAAATTTCTTCGTTGCTTCGCAATTTTAAAATCCTCATTTACAACAGTAAACTGCGGTCTTAAAATTTCTTACGCCTTGAAATTTACTATTTTTAGAAGTCCCCATAAATAAAGCGACAGGATAGTGAAAGTTGAATCTGAGGAAATCTGAAGCTATATTTTTTTTACCCGAACAGCATTCATGCCTTTCATTCCGCGCTCGAGTTCGAAACTAACCTTGTCTTTTTCATCAATTTCGTCAATACAAGAATTTATATGTACAAAATATTTTTCGAAAGTTTCAAGGTCTTTAATGAAACCGTAGCCCTTCGAGGAATTGAAAAATTCGACTTCTCCGTTTCTAATTGGGTCAAATTCAACTTTTTCTTTTTTAGGAACACCAATTTCAATTTTACTTGCATCAATCTTGGTTTTTTTTGTTGGATCTGGCGGAGTGTCTGATATTTGTCCGAACTCGTCAATATAGGCAATCATATTATCAGGCCCATTGTTTTCGGCATTTGCCTTACGTGCTTCTTTCTTCTTTAATTTATCTGCACGTTTTTTCAAACGTTTTTTTTCTTTTTCTTTCTTTTCAAAAGATTGTTGCGATTTAGCCATTATATATTTAAATTATTTGTTCTCTATTTTTCAGCTTAAATAAAAAATTAGACAGACCTACATCAAAAATACTGCTCATACGAATATTGAATTCACAGAAAATTTGTTCGGAAATGCAATGTAATTTTATGTTTTCAATATTAAGCCGGGAATTATATTTATAAGATGTTATATTTTTTAATGAATATTCCGATTTTTGGATAAGTCTGTATATTGAAAAAAATGAAGCTAAGGATTTATAATATATTTCTAAGCAAAAATCTTTACTGATTTTAAGCTTTTGTGAGATACAAGACCTTTGTCCACTGCTATTTGCCAAGAAGATATATTTATTTTTTACCTTTTCTTTCAACTTAATTTTTATATCAAAAATTCATTTACACTCAACATCTTTTTGCAAAATTAATTATTATTTAATAAAAGATGTGAATTTAGTTCATTATTTTTTAATGAACTATCGAATTGTTTGTTTCATGTATCTATTAAATACTCTAATTTAGGGAAATTGATGTCTATTTGATTAATTTCTTGAAAAAGTAAATTCGTTGCATGTTTACTGGCTTGGTTTCAGTATCTTACAAGCCAATAATTTTTCTTCATGATTGCTAATATTATCTATCAGTTGAAATTCTAAAGTTTTATTAGAAACGAATTTTTTAAATTCTTTGTTTCTATGAATTATCTTCCTAAAATCTTGAATCAAATCATCAATAGTATCGTCAAATTTAGCAGTATTCTGTTCTTCAGCTTCTTCCCAAAAAAGTTGGTTTCTGATGGTTAAAGTTTCGTTGTTTTCGCTTTTTAAGCAAATTGATAAATTGTCGTAAACGAAAGTTTGTTTTTGTTTGATTAATTCAATACCGTTTAGAAAATTCCGTTTTTCCTTTTTAATCGATTTGAATTCTATATATCCAAAATGGACAGATACTATGACTACTGGAACAAGCAACCAGAAATCCATTTTTTTATCCAATAAATAATGGAAGAAAAATAAAACTATGAAAGCTACAAAAGCACCTACTAATATTCTGATTATTGGGTTTTTCAAGGTTTTGTTTATGAAAATATTTTGGGTTCTACATCCAATTTCCAATTATCAATCTTCAATTGTAATATTCAAATACTTAGGATACCTAATGTAATATTTATAACTAAAAGTTTCTTTTTCGTTTGGTTCAATTTCAAGTTCCCAGCTGAGTTTTCCGGTTTTGTCATTTAGCTTTGCACCAGACGATTCCAGAAGTTCTACATCAACCGATTTTCTTTGTGTCAAAGGAATCTGGTCTTCTACAACAATTTTAATTTTAGTTTGTTTATTGTTTCTTACTTTTATGTCGTAGCCGAGAGTTTCACGAATATTACTGCCTATAATTCTTTTATCGAACATTTCTTTGTTTCCAATTCGTTCAACAATTATGTTTTTGTCTCTTCCGAGCGAAATATTTAGCGTATCGCCAATTTGCTCAACATCTATGAAAGATTCGCCGGTGAATGTGCCATCATAATAAATGCTTGTTTTGCCCGATAAGAGATTTAGTTGCGTCCAATCTGTAATTTCGGCGGTGATAAATGCATCTGGGTCGAGTTTTGGAATTGCATAATAGATATAATCGACCGGCAAACTTACATCCTTAATTTTTATGTTATAATCTTCGCCATCGGATGGGATGGTGTATGGAATTTCAATTTCATATTCCAAGTTGGCAATATTAGTTTTATAGGTATTTGAAATATAGATGTTTGTATTAATTTCTCTATTTTGGTTTACATCATCAAAAAATCTTACACCATCCACAAAAGTTGCATTTTCTTCGCTTCGAGCACCGCGAATATTTCCTTTATTAAAATCAAAAGTATTAAAGCTACTACTTGGTACTACTGCGGCAACACTACGCCCTGGCATACATGCAATTTCCATAACTTCTATTGGCTTTTCGTAAGCTATAACTTGAACTTCTTCATTTAATATGGTATTTTGACTTAAGTAAATATCCTGATAAGTAATACGGTCATCGGAGATTGATACATTTGTAATTTTGGTAGTTGTGTATCCAAAATATGATACTTCAATTTCATGATAGCCTGGTATAATTGGTTTAATAGAATATTGTCCGTCAAAGTCAGTAATTCCTCCGCTAATAATTTCATTTCCTTTTTTAACTGACACATTTGCAAAAGGAATTCCTTCCCTAGTTTCTGCATCGAATACTCTACCTTTAAGTGCTCCTGGTCCTTTTTCCAAAGTTTCTTTTTTATAAGGACTTTTTCTGCCTAAATACCATGAAAGTAATTCGGGTTTTTCGCCACTCAGCGAAGGATTGTTTGTCGAAAGTTTTAGATTCACATTCTTCCAGTCTTCGCCCGACGATTGATAAACTTTTGCATTATAAACAATTTTTAGCGGCTTTGAAATATCATCAACTCGCAAATCGTATAATGGTTTCCAGCCGGCAGATGCAATATAGTAGTTGATTTTCATTTTTTCAAAAATCGGTTTTTGGCAGTCGAGAATTATCAAAATCTTGCTATAGTTTTTTCTGTTTTTTGCACTTAGTTTGTTTAGCTCGGCATACAAATCCTGAATTGAGTCGTTGACATTGTCAAGTTTTGTAAATAGCTTCATTTTTTCCTGACGAATTTCATTCAGTTTAAATCTGTAGAAATCAGCAGCTTCTTTTATTTCACCTATAGACGAACCACCTTCTTTGTTTTTAAAAACAGAATTGGTAAGCAGCAATCTTTCTTCAAGGTCGAAAACATTTATCGTGTTTTTGATGCTTTTGATTTTTTGTTCCTGACTTTCAATTTTTTCTTCAATAAGTTTTTCCTCATTGCTTTTTTTGCTGACATTATGATAGTCTGCCTGATGTTTCACCGAAAGGATTTTGCAATTTTCGATACCTTCAACTTGTATGCTCTGAGGATTTATTTCCTGAGGTAATTTATCCACAATAATGAGATGTTTGCCTTTTGCAGTTTTCAAATCAATTTGCCTGCTAATTTGGGCACCATTGAAGAATACGGTAACATCGGAAATTTTCGATTTCACTTCAATTGTATCAACCGAAGTTCCAAAAACACTTCCTGCTATTAGCGAAAGAAGGATAAAAAATAAATTTCTCATAGTTTTAATTTTTAGTTTTAAATCTAATATTCAATATTCAATATTCAATATTCAATAAACAATAAACAATAATCAATATTCAATAAACAATAATCAATATTCACAAACTACTTCTGTCTAATCCCAAACAAAACGCCAGTTTCCATCAGCTTGCCTTTTCCAGACAGTATGAAAAATTCCGGTACTTTTAATTTCGGAATGGTTTTCATCTAAATATGAAAAAGTATATTTCCCGTAGGTGTAAGCCAAATCGCCTGATGCAGCTACATCTACAAAATCTGGTGTCCAGCTCAAAGTTCCATCTATCGATTTTTGAGAGTCGTAAAATTCTGTAATTGCATTTTTGCCAACTACCACCGAATTGTTTCGCATAAGCACAGCATCTTCGGCTGCAAATGTTAAAAATGCTTCGCGAATTCCATTTTCTTTAACCATTTCAGCAAATTTTTGTTCTGTATCGCGAATTTCCTGCTTCCATTTTTCAATTGATGATTTTTGGGTTTCCTGATCACAAGAACATAAAAATACCAAAGCTAACAGAAATAATTGGAGTGTTTTTTTCATAAAAATTAATTTTGTTATTCGTTAAATATATAGCTTTTTATTCATTTTTAATTACTTTCAAAACTCCTGCTTCATTTATTAAAAGATATTGGCTTGTTTCAGGAATTTGTATTTTATACTCAAACCCAAAATTTGTTTTATAGAATGTTGCAAGGATTGAATCATTTTCAGAGTATTTTGCATTAATGTTTTGAGTATGACCGACTTCGTTCTGCAAAAGTTTTTGCAATGAAGCAAATTGTGTTTGCCGAAACAAAGCGTAAGCAAGTTGTTTTAAGTTCCGGTGTTTGTCTTCAATAAACTTGAGGTTTTCAACTGTTGTTTCGTTTGTAAATTGAATATGTCCCCACTTTTCCGGCTCGTGCATATTTATCACTTTTTGATTGCTCCATACCCAGTTTTGCTCCTTTAGGATTTTTCCATTTTCTGTTTTTCGCCGATAAATTCCGTCAATAATGTCGTGCTGCCAATCGACTCTAGAAAAATTGACCTGCCACTGCTCGCCTTCACTCGGGAACTTAGCTTTTTGTATTTTTAATTCAATAAGGGATTTCATAGGTATAGCCATTTCAATTGCCCAAAGCGAGTCGGTATCGCTCGGGTCATTTAATGAACCATAAATTTTAACTGCCGATTTTAGATTGTTTAGATTCCAATAGAAAATTGCATTTCCGCCCGAGCGATATGGTTTGTTTAACAATAAATCCCAAACTGTTCCCAGAGCGTTGATTTCAATTTCGCTGTAAAGGCTTGTGGCCATCGATGGGCAAATGAATATTTCAAAATCATTGTTTAGGTAAATTATTGCATCGCGTTGTGTAATATCTGCCCAAATATGAGACTCTTCCATTTCAGCATAAACATAAAAATAGTTTTCGTCCCATAGCATTTTTGCTTTTGTATTGAACTGCGGTTTTTTAATTCCTTCAATATCTATAAAATTGTTGGTGAACTTTGCTGCTTGCCAGCTTGCTTCGTCAGCCACTCCATCAATGCTTATTATTAGCTGATTTTTTGTAACAATATAGCTTTCTTGTTTTACGATATCTGAGCTAAAGTCGATAGATATTGGAATTGGGTTTTGTTCTTTTTCATTGCATGCAAACAATATAGTTGCTAAGAAAAATAGAAGTATCTGTTTCATAAATTTATTGCTCATTTTCAAATATTACAATAATACAAAAATCATTGTTTCTATCCATAAATTTTTGTTTCAATACTATTGGCTGTATAAATTTCAACAATTTGTTTTAATCTATCTGGCTCGGGTTCCGAAAATTTAATAAAACTGTTATTCTGATTTAATTTTTCATATTTGCTTTCAACCAAATTGTGATAAGGGAGGAGATGCACTAATTTTTTTTCACCAGTAAGCGAGGCTATAAATTTTGCTGATTCTATAATATTTTCATCATCATCGTTCACATTTTTAATTAATGGAATTCTGATGTTGATTTTAGCACCGGTTTCAGCAAGTTTTTTGAGGTTATAAGTAATTATTTCATTTGATACGCCTGTATATTTTTTATGTTTTTCAGAATCCATCATTTTTAAGTCGAACATAAAAAGTTCTGTCTTTTGTGCTACTTCTAAAAGCAAATCGGTAGGAGCAAATCCAGATGTATCAACGCAACGATGAATTTTTTCTTTTCCGCATTCATTCAATAAAGGGATAAGAATTTGTGGGTGCATTAATGGTTCGCCTCCCGAAAAACTTACTCCACCCTCAGATTGGTCGAACAGCCAATTTTCCTTTTTTATGATTTTCATAATATTGGCAACTGACATGGCTTTTCCTATGATTTCCATAGCATTTGTGGGGCAGGTTTTTATGCAGTTTTCGCAAATCGTGCAGGTATCAAAGTTTGTGAAAACTACATTAGATTTCACGAAAAGTGCATTTTGCTCACAAACTTTTAAGCATTCGCAACATGCAATACATTTATTTTGTTTGTATGATTTTTGTTTAATTTTTGATTTTCCTTCAGGATTATGACACCAGATGCACGACAAAGGACAACCCTTGAAGAAAACTGTAAGTCGTATTCCCGGTCCATCGTTAATGGCATATTTTTTTATATCGAAAATAAGGCTTTGTTGCATTCTAAAACGATTGGTTTTCGGTGCGGGAAATCACTTCTTTTTGCAGGTCTTTGTTCATATCGTTGAAATAGTCGCTATAGCCTGCCATTCTAACCAACAAATCTTTATATTCGTCTGGCAATTTTTGTGCTTTTTGCAATGTTGCAGTGTCCACAACATTGAATTGGATGTGATGCCCACCAAGTGAAAAATATGCTCTGATAAGTTTTCCAAGTTTTTCAATATCCTCATCATTTTTAAGAAGTTGAGGAAGAAAACGCAAGTTTAGCAGCGTTCCGCCCGAGCGAGTTTGGTCTAATTTGCTTAGTGAGCGGATAACAGCAGTCGGCCCAAACTTATCGCAGCCTTGCGAGGGTGATGTTCCATCGGAAATTGGTTTTCCGGCAAGGCGGCCATTTGGTGTAGCTCCTAAAACTTTTCCAAAATAGATATGGCAAGTAGTAGATAACATATTCAAATGGTATTTTCCGCCCTTCACGTTTGGTTTTCCATCTATAGCCTTGAGCAAATCGTTATATAAATTCACGGCTATTTCGTCAGCAAAATTATTGTCGTTTCCAAAAAACGGGGTTTTATTGATAATCCTTTGACGCAAAATTTCTTCAGACTCAAAGTTTTTAGCTAAAGCTGATAAAATCTGGTTCATAGTGAAAGTATTATCTTCGAATACATGTTTTTTTATAGCTGACAAACTATCGGTGATTGTTCCCAGCCCAGTACATTGAATGTAGTTTGTGTTATAACGTGGCCCTTCATTGTAATAATCTTTTCCTTTAGAAATGCAATCGTCTATAACAACTGAAAGGAAAGGTGCAGGAGCGTATTTTGCAAACATTTTGTCTATATAATTGCTCACCCTGATTTTCTGATCAATGACGAAATTCAGTTGTTTAATAAAAGCATTGTATAAATCATGATATGTTTTGAATGAATTTGGATTTCCGGTTTCTAAGGTAACAAATTTTCCGGTAAGTGGGTCTGTGCCATTGTTTAGCGTAATCTCCAAAATTTTAGGAACATTCAGGTATCCTGTCAGTAGAAATGCTTCTTTGCCGAAAGCACCAACTTCAATGCAGCCGCTACATCCGCCTTCGCGAGCATCTAATAAAGTTTTGCCCATACTTAACATTTCCATGATGTAGGTGTCGGTGTTGAAAATCGAAGGGTAGCCATAGCCTTTTCGAATTACTTTGATGGCAGAATGTAAGAATTTATTGGGTGTTTTTGTACTGATATGAACCGATGTGCCTGGTTGTAGCAAATGCAATTCCTCGGTGGCTTCGAGCATAATGTAGGAAAGTTCGCTTACAGCATTGGAACCGTCAGGCTTCAGTCCTCCAAGATTTATATTTGTGAAATCGTTGTAGGTTCCGCTTTCTTTTGCAGTGATTCCAACTTTTGGAGGTGCAGGTTGGTTGTTTACTTTTATCCAGAGGCAGCAAATTAGTTCTTTTGCATTTTGGCGGCTCAGTGTTCCTTCGGCAATTTCTTTTTCGAAAAAAGGAGTTAAATGTTGGTCGAAATGTCCTGGGTTCATTGCATCCCAGCCGTTTAGTTCGGTAATGGTTCCGAGATGAACAAACCAGTACATTTGCACTGCTTCCCAAAAATTGCGAGCTGCATTTGCCGGTACCCTTCGACAAACTTCAGCAATTTTTATTAGTTCTTTTTTTCGATTTGGATTAGTTTCGGTTTGGGATTTTTTTTCAGCTAAAGCTGAATGTCGTTGAGCAAAGAGAATGACAGCATCGCAAGCTATGTCCATAGCTTTCAGTTGTTCGGCTTTATTTGTAGCCTCGGGATCGTTCAAATAGTCTAAAGAATTTATATGAGACCGAATTTCTTTTTTGAAATCGTTCATGCCTTTTTTGTAGATTTTGCCATCTAAGGCAGTATGTCCGGGTGCCCGCTGTTCCATAAATTCGGTGAACAGCCCGGCTTCGTAAGCTCGTTTCCATTCTTGTGGAACATGTTCGAAAATTCGCTCTCGTTGTGTTCTTCCTTGCCAGTATGGAATTACCTCTTTTTCGTATTTGTCGATAGCGCTTTGATTTATCGAATATTTTTGTTGTTTCCGATTATTCAAAATATATAGGTCTTCTACACTATGACAAGTAAGTTCCGGAAAAGTTGGAACTGCTTTTGGAAATGGTCCTCGTTCGCCTACAATCAATTCGCCGCCACCCATGTATAAGGTTTTTTTCTGGCAGTGGTCGTAAAAACTTAAAGCCCGCAAAACAGGAATTGAGTGTTTTCCGTAATTTTTTTCATAAAAATCTGTTTGATGCAAAGCACGCTCAATGGAAATGCTTGGTTCAGCTTCGTAGCTAAGTTTTCTTAAACGGTTTATTCTTTTGTTCATTCAGTTTATTTTTTCGACCAATCCGTAGGATTGAGATGTTTATAGAAATCTTCGGATGGATGGAGATTCGACCCCGATGGGGTCGCAAAAAAAAGCATTGCTTTTTTCTATAAACATTTGAATCCTTCGGATTCTTTCATAAATTTTATTCTTTTATCAATATACACTACTTCCTGTTTTGATTTTGAAACATCAAATCTGCCAAAGCAATTGCAGTGGCGGCTTCAACAATTGGAGGCATACGCATAGCCATGCATGCATCATGGCGACCCTTAATATGCAGATTGGTGAGTTCTTTAGTTTTAAAGTTCATGGTTTTTTGGCTTAAAGCAATACTCGAAGTGGGTTTTACTGCAAGTTTGAAAAACAAATCGTTGCCGTTTGCTATACCGCCATTTATCCCGCCGGAATTGTTTGTTTCGGTTTTTCCGAAAATATCAATAATATTGTCGTTGCATTCGCTTCCTTTCATTTTTGCAGCAGCGAAACCGGCACCAAATTCAATAGCTTTCACTCCGGGAATAGAAAAAATCAGATGGCTAATGTATGATTCGAGCGAATAGAAAAATGGTTCACCAAGTCCGATTTTCATATTTTTTGCAGTACAGGAAATAATTCCACCAATAGAATCTTTTGCCTTAATTGCTTCATTTATTGCCAGATTGAAGTCTGTTTTACCACAGATTTCCTCAATTTTGGCTACAATTGAAATTGGTTGAATAATTTTTTTTGCGATTACGCCGGCTGCCACCATACCCAAAGTAATTCTGCCGGAAAAATGCCCTCCGCCTCTATGGTCGTTGAAATTTCTAAATTTTTTTTGAGCTACAAAATCGGCATGGCCAGGGCGTGGTGTATTTTTTAGATTTTCATAATCTTCAGGTTTTGCATTCAAATTTTCGAATAAAATAGATATTGGGGAGCCTGTTGAAAATCCATTGTGCACTCCGCTTAATAGTTTTGGGTAATCGCTTTCGGAGCGAGAGCTTGTGCCTTTAGTCCCGGTTTTGCGACGAGCAAGATCGACTAGAAAATCACTCTCTGAAATTGCAATTCCAGCAGGACAGCCATCAATAATTACACCGACTGAAACTCCGTGAGACTCACCAAAAACTGTTAATTTAAATATTTTTCCAAAAGTGTTCATTTTGTTTTTTTAATAAGTCTGAATTATATTTCCACCTATTGATTGAAAATTTTCAAAAAAAGCTGGATAAGATTTTGAGACGCATGAACAATCATTAATTTCAAGTTCAGCTTTGGTTCTTATTGCAGCTACTGCAAGTGCCATGGCAATTCGATGGTCGTTGTGCGAAAATGTTTTTCCTCCAATGATTTCACCACCTTCAATTTTCATGATATTGCCATCAGTTGAAATTTTGATACCTAATTTTTCAAATTCATTTTTAAGGCTTGCTGCTCGGTTGCTTTCTTTATGAATAAGTCTGTCAGCACCATGCAAAATAGTTGTTCCCGAGCAATTTGCAGCCAAAGCCACGAGGGGAGGAAATAAATCGGGGCAATCGCTGGCATCCATTTCAAAAGCATTTAATTTGTCTTTTTTTACTTCTATGTTGTTGCGATTGGTTATGATTTTAGCACCTGCCATTTTCACTGCTTCCAATATTTTTATGTCTGCTTGTTTTGAGTTTATATTTAGATTTTCGATTTGCAAATTTCCGCCCAAAGCACCAGCCACAATCAGAAATGCTGCACCACTCCAATCCCCTTCAACATTAAATTCTTTCGGATGATATAACTGATTTCCTCTAATTTTGAATAATTTGTAATTGTTGTGTGTGATTTTAATTCCAAAATCGTTTAAAACGCTGATTGTTAAATCAATGTACGGCTTGCTCTTAAGATTCTCAACTATAAGTTCCGAATTACTTTTCAGCAAAGGCAAAGCAAACAACAAGCCGGTGAGAAATTGTGAACTTTGCGAACCGTCTAGTTTTGCAGTTCCACCGTTTAGCCGACCTTTAACAAATACAGGAAGATAGCCATTTTTTGTGCGACATTCTGCACCAAATTGTGCGAGCGTTTTTTCAATTTCGAAAACAGGACGAGACATTAAAGAACCTTTTCCGGTTATGCAAATTTGTGTTTCGCAAAGTGCAGCTATAGCTGAAAACATTCTTAAACACAAACCTGACTCGCCGGCATCTATAGTGTTTTTTTTAGGATGAAAATTTCCTTCGATGAAAATCTCATTTTTCTTCTTGGTGATTTTCGCTCCAAGATTTTTTGCAATATTTAAGGCAGAAACTGTATCGTGGCAAAAAGTTGGGTTTTTGATAATAGATTTTCCATTTGCTAAAATTGCAGCGGTAATTGCCCGTATCAAATGGCTTTTTGATGCGGGTGCTGTTATTGTTCCGTTTATTTTCGATGGTATAATTTTTTTCTTCATCTGCACAATAGTGTTTCTTGCAATAATGTAAAGTTAGTCTGTTATAGACCCTGTGGGTTTTTAAAACCCGCAGGGTCTGGCTCAATTAAATTTGAAAATCCGGTTCTTTTTTCATGGTATATCAGCGACACTTACTTCATAAAATCTATAAAAAACTCTTTATCAATGTCATAAACAATTTTTGGTTTAAGGCCTAATTCATTTTTTTCAAATAATTCGACTAGTATTTCACCGTCAACTAATTCAACAGGTGGAGCTCCATCTCTAATTGCTTCCTTTTTTGCATCCTGCGTAAATCGCCCTGTTGTAATTATAATTCCTTTGTCTGCACGACCTTGCATAGCTCCTCTAAAATCTCTAATTGTTGAAGATCCAACTGTTCCTTGATATCTTTTTGCTTGAAATAGTACCTTAAAACTCATTAATGGATTTATTTCTAAAATACCTTCACCATCTATTCCGCCATCTCCAGATTTCCCGGTAACCACAACTTTTTTAAAACCAGACTCTCTTAATAGTCTTTGGCAAATTCTTTCAAATCCTTTTGGAGATAGATTTTGCAAAATCGTCAACAAGTCATCTGATAATCCTTCAACATTTATTACTTGTTCTTCAATATCATCAACCTGTACTTTTGTTTCTTTTTTTGTTTTCTTACCCTTTTGAATAAATTTCGATTGAACTTCTTTAAAGAGTTTTAATGAGTCTTCAAAAGACAATTTAGTTTCTGCACCCTTAGTTGTTAAACTCCAAATTCCTCTTTTCGAAGAATCATCTAAAAGTCCTGACTTAACTAAATATATTCTTGCCCAGGCAATTTGATTTCGAACTCTTGTAGCCCCACTTTGTAATTTTTCTTCCAATTCTGATTCGGGAATATTCATTCTCTCAACCACCAAATCTGTTACCTCACTTGAATTCCCCGAACCTCCAAGTTCATTAAGAACATTGATAATAGGGTTTAAAAATCGAAGAAATATTGGTCTTTTTTTTTCGCTCATTTATTTGTCTTTAGATTAGGATTCTTCTTTTTATTAGCAAGCCTTACCTTAATAGTACATTGCATTTAATTTTATACAGAAAAAAAGCTTTAACTCATTAACAAACGTCATTTAAAGTATTCAAAACCGCAAGCATTTCCTCTTTTCCTAATTGGCCGGGGGCAATTGTTTTTGAAGAAGAGACGGCTGCATAAGTAAATTCCGCTCCGAGTAATGGAGCTATAATTCTTGTAATTTTTCCTTTATCGCCCATACCAAAACTTATTATTTTTTCTGTACGTTCGTAAAGAGAAAGGATTTTTGCATTGTCGGCATTCGAATTTATCATTGTCGAGATTTTTACAATATCTGCTCCGAGCTTGAAACAATTTGTGGCAATTTCGTTTAGTTCTGAAGTTGAAGGAGTTTGCTGAAAATTATGATAAGAAATTATGATTGAGCAATTATTTTTTTTAGCTAATTCTATTAATTCCAATCTGTAATTTTCCGATGATTCATATTCGACATCGACATATTTGGCACCGGTTCCGATTGCAATTTTTAGTCGGTTCAGACATTCTTCATTGCTAAAAAATCCTCCGGTTTTGCAAGTTGCAATGGTCATTACCGGTAGTTTGAATAATTTTTCGATTTCTTCGTTGCTGAGGATAATTTTATCTAATCTTATCTCGTAAAGCTTATCGTTTTTTATGACTGATAAACAGGATTCAAAATTCCTTTCAGCTATGGTTACACACAACATTTAGTAATTCCTCTAATTTTGAAATTGATATTTTTTTTATTTCAGCATCTCCAATTTTCCGTAAAAGAACAAAATTTATATTCTCATCCTCTCTTTTTTTGTCTTTTTTTATAAAATCAAAAACCTCCTGAGAAAGGATAGATAAATCGGTAGGAAGTTGAAAATTTTCTATGAGTTTAATTATTCTTTTTGCTTCAAAATCTGGCAAAATGCCAAGCTCAACGGAAATTTTTGTTGCCACAAGCATTCCAATACCTACAGCTTCGCCATGAAGAATGGTCGTTTTTTTTTCGATTGCATGAGCCAAGGTATGCCCAAAATTTAATTTTCGCCTTTCGCCATGTTCTTTTTCATCAATATTTACAATATCAGATTTTACAATCAGTGAGTCGAAAATAATTTTATTCATCACAGTTTTTTCATTTTGCAGAGCTTTCTGGAAGTTTTGTTCTAAAAATTCGAATAGCTGAAAATCTTTAATAGCCGCAGCTTTTATAATTTCAGCAAAACCGGAAATAAATATTTTTTTATTTAATGTTGAAAGCATTTTTGAATCGCAAATAACAAAATCGGGCTGCGAAAATGTGCCAATCATATTTTTAAAAGCCAGAAAATTCACTCCGTTTTTCCCGCCCACGCTGGCATCTACCTGCGACAGAAGTGTAGTAGAAACAAAACCAAAAGGCACACCTCGCATAAATGTAGTTGCAACAAAACCTACAATATCGCAGACAATTCCTCCACCAATTCCAACTAAAAATGAAGATCGATCAAGCTCAAGTTCTATCAGTTTTTTGTAAATAAATGCAACAGTATCAAGGGTTTTAATTTTTTCACCTTGCCCAATTTCTAAAGTAGGGAAGGGCGGAAAGTAGTTTTTGTAAAATTTGTAAACTACTGCATCGGTGATAATTACAACTTTCGTTTTTGGAAGGTAAGAGCCTAAGTTGTGCAACTTTTCTCCTATATGTATTTTAGAAATATTCGATTGTCCTTCAATGCTTAGAGTTTTCATTTCCTATGTCCTGTTTACCTTTAGCTGTTAGCTATTTGCTTTTAGCCAAAAGCTAACTCTTAACTTTAGTTGAGCCTTTGAATTTCACTCGTTTGCCATTTTTTGTAGCAACAATAAAAGCATCCGGGTAATAATTCCTAATAGAGTCGCAAAGTGCATGAATTTTATTGAAGTTTTGACTATTGCCGATGGTATATTTGTAAACTCCATCGTATTTGTAGCGTTCAATATTTTTGAGTCCTTTGAAAAAACGGGAATTTAGAGCTACTTTATTTTTCGATGAGCTTATTTGAATTTTATAGCTTAGGTCATTATCTTCCTCTTTCTTAGAATTCTTCTTTTTGTTTTTTGTTTTTTTGATAACATTTCCTTCTTCGTCTATTACATTTGTTTTGCCAAAATCGAAAAGTGAGTAGTGAATATATCTTTTCGGATTTGTTCTGATATCTTTCAAAAGGAGGTCAAGCTGTTTACTGGAATTTTCGAGATTTTTATAAAGTTTATCGTCATTAATTAGCTGGCCTATAGAACCTTTTCCATTGTTAATATCTGAAATGACAGAGTTGATATTTTGGAGAGTATTGTTGGCATTATTAATTGTTGTGGCAAATTTTATGGCTGCAAGCGTATCGCTAATGTCTGAAAAATTTGAAATAATATGCTTAAGCTCGCCGCTGCTGCTGCTAAACATTGTTGTAACCGAATGGATATTTGCAAAAATCTTCGAAACTTTTCCTTTTTCTACATCAACAAATTTGTTTAAATTTAAGGATGTTTTCTCCAGATTGTAGATGGTAGTATTGATGTTGGCAAAGGTCTGTTCAAGATTTTCACGTGTGTTTTCTGTAAAAATGTTTTGAATTACAACCAGCACAGAATCGATAGAACCCATAAGCCCTTCAGCTTTATATTTCAGAGGAAGCATCTGTGCATTCACTTCTTCTTTAAGTTCTTTTTCTATGTCGCTTAAAAGAGTATCGCCGGAAATGGCTATACTGGCTGAATCGGAGAAGATGAGCGAAATTGCTTTTGAACCCATCAAATCCATGCTATAGATTCTTGCTGTGCTATTTTTTGGAATCTTGATATCGTTTTCCATTATGAAATTTACGACCAATTTTCCTGAGTTATCAGATAAAAAATTTATGTCAATAACTTGCCCTACTTTAAATCCATTTATTGTAACAATGCTCGATTTTTTTAATCCGCCAATTTTATCGTAAACAATAAAATAATTGGTCGATTTTGACAATAGATTTTTCCCTTTCAGGAAATTAAATCCCCAGATTAGAACTGCAATGCTCACAAAAAATAGCAAACCTATTTTTATATTTGTTGAAATTTTCAAAACAATAAATTTTTATAATCTACAAACGTAATTTTTCAATAAACATATTCAAAATTATTTCTTTATTTTTTTAATGCTTTTCTAATTGAAATTTTTTTTCCATTGTCGAATGCAACCGTAAAAGCATCGGAAATACTTTGTCTAATTTTGTTTTGAATTTCAACTATCGATTCATAATCTGTTTCATTACCAACAAAATATTTAAATGTCCCATCAATTTGTCTTTCAGTAATGTTTTTTAATCCTTTGAATTTTGATGAGTTTAAGTCAAGTTTTTTCGATGAAGATAATATTTGCACTTCGAACCAGATATTTTTTGAATCTTTTTTTGAATCTCCTTTTGGTTTCTGTTCAATTGTACTGACTTGTTCAGTTTTTTCTGTTTTAACATATGTTTTTTTTGAATAGAGCTCTTCCTTATAATCTCTGAATGCTCTAAAAATTGCTGAAGCGATAAGGTCTTGTCCTTGATCGGAATTTAAAAATATTTCTTCGGTAGGATTTGTAAGAAATCCTGTTTCAATCAAAACGCTGGGCATAGTGGTATTCCAGAGAACAAGAAATCCAGCTTGTTTTACGCCTCTGTTTTTTCGATGGACACGATCGGTAAATTGCGATTGAACTTTTGCTGCAAAATTCAAGCTCTGATCAAGATGAATATTTTGAACTAATTCGAACATTATGTAGGATTCCGGTGCTTTTGGATCGAAGTTTTCATAGTGTTCTTTGTATCCTTCTTCGAGAGTTATTACCGAATTTTCTCGCTGTGCAACGTCAAAATTTGCTTGCGATTTGTGCAATCCCAAAACAAATGTTGAGGTTCCGTAAACTGAGTTATTCTTAACACCATCGGCATGGATAGAAATAAATAAATCGGCTTTGTTTTGATTTGCATAAGCTGTGCGTTCCCACAAATTAGGATAAGTATCGCTTGTTCGTGTATATAATACTTCAACATCGTCAATGTATTTTTTGATATAATTGCCTGTTTTTAAGGAAATTGTTAGCGCTACATCTTTTTCTTTCGATTTTTTTCCTGAGGTGCCAGGATCGTCTCCTCCATGCCCAGGATCTATTACAACTATGAATTTTTTGTTGTTTTGAGAAAAAGTATGGAAACTATTAATAAAAATTAATCCTAAAATAAGAAAAATATAAATTGCTCGTTTTGTAAAATTTGACAGGATTTTTGCTTTGCAAATGTTATCTGTATAATTTGCTTTGTTTAAACTATTCATTCTTAAATTATTTATAGTTTTGAAGTTTTTATTAATAAACTTATTAGTACAAATATAGTAAAAAAGTTGAATATAAAATTAGATATATTTGTTATTGTATTTTTGTGTATGCTTTGTTTTTCGAACAAGCAGATTGCTCAAATAAACCAAAATTTGTATGATTCGACAAGCACTGATTCTTCCATTGTCCATTTAAATTTGACAGATTCGGTTTCCATAGATTCAAGCACAACTTTATCTCAAAATGAATATATTGAGAATAATGACAGTACGATTTCTGATTCTCTTTTGCAAGAAAATAGATCTGATAACCTCATAGATTTCCCGATTGATTATAATGCCGATGATTCTATAAGATTTTCTCTAAAAGAGCAAAAAGTATATTTGTATGGAAATGCAAAAATCAACTATCAGGAAATTGAGCTCACGGCAGCATATATTGAAATTGATTTGCAAACTCGTGAGGTTTTTGCTAAAGGAGTCCCCGATAGTGTCGGGAAACTTGCCGGAAAACCAAAATATTCGGAAGGAGAGGAGTCTTTTGATGCGAAAACTATGAGATATAATTTTAGAACTAAAAAAGCCTATGTTATTGATGTGATAACACCACAATCTGAAGGTTTTTTGCATAGTCATATTACAAAAATGCATGCAAACAAACAAATTCATTTAAGCAAAGGTAAATATACAACTTGCGAAAACGAAAATCCGCATTTTTATGTGGGGCTGACAAGAGCAATTATGATACCGGAAGATAAAATTGTGTCGGGCCCGGCATATCTTGTTCTTGCCGATGTGCCTTTGCCTTTGATAATTCCTTTCGGTTTTTTCCCAAATCATAAAAAACATGCTTCAGGAGTTTTAATCCCGGAATATGGCGAGGAACAAGCTCGCGGTTTCTATTTGCGAAATGGTGGATATTATTTTGCTTTAAGCGACTATTTTGATTTGGCAATTCGTGGAGATATATATTCCAAAGGTACTTACGGTGGATCAATTCTTTCGAAATACAAAAAGAGATATAAGTACAACGGAAATTTCGATTTGAAATATTATAACAACAAAACGAGCGAAAAGGATTTTCCTGATTATTCAAGCAAAAAAGATTTTTCTATAAAATGGTCTCATAGTCAGGATTCTAAGGCAAATCCATTAAGTAGTTTTTCTGCAAATGTAAATATTAGTACAAGTTCGTTCGACCAAAATCAAACCTATGCTACAAACACTCATTTGACAAATACGAAGTCGTCGAGCATTTCGTACAATCGGCGTTTTGGAAAACTATTCAATATGTCGTCAAATTTGCGGCATTCTCAAAATAGTTTGAACAAATCTGTAAACCTTACTTTACCCTCTGTAAATTTTTCTATGAATCGTCAATATCCTTTCAGAAGAAAAAATGCAACAGGAGAAATGCGATGGTACGAAAAAATTGATATTAGTTATTCGTCAAAATTAGAAAATCGCATAAATACTGTCGATTCACTTCTTTTTACAAATGCCTCTTTGAAGAATTTTCAAAACGGATTTCAGCATAGTATTCCTATAAGTGCAAATTTCAAGGCTTTAAAAATGATAAATATTACTCCTAAGATTAATTATACGGGGCGATTATATACACATACGATTGAAAAATATTGGGATCCAGAATATTATGACTCAGAAGAAGGCACAACTTACGGCAAAATTATTTCTGATACAATAAACAAATTTGCCTACGGACACGACTATTCAACACAAATTTCGGTATCGGTAAATCCTACTGTTTACGGTATGTTTCAGCCCAATCCAAAAATATTTGGCGACAAAATCAGTGCTGTTCGGCATGTGCTAACACCATCGGCAAGTTTTAGTTATGCTCCCGATTTGGGCGACTATAAACCAGATTATTACAGAAGTTTTAATTATTTAAGAACTGACCAAAAAGATAGTACAGGAATTACAGAAACTTACTCAATTTTCGAGGGAGGAATTTATGGAACACCATCAAGTAGCGGAAAATCAGGGAATATAAATTTGAGTCTTGGGAATAATATTGAAATGAAAGTAAAAAATGATAATGATACTACCGATGAATTTAAGAAAATTAAAATACTTGAAAAATTGAGTTTCAGTACATCTTACAGTGTTTTTGCTGATTCATTGCGATGGTCTCCAATTAGATTTTCAGGTAGCACAAAACTGTTTAATAAGCAAATTAGTTTGAAATTTGGTGGAACAGTTGATCCTTATATGATTGATTCGTCAGGCACAAAATATAATTCTTATGAAATGCTGAATAACAATAAATTAGGCAGACTTACAAGTGCAAATTTTGACATAAGTTTTTCGCTTAGTCCTAAGAATTTCCAAAAAGATAAAGAGGCTGAAGATGAATTAATTGGCGATCTTTACGAAGACTATATAGATTGGGATGTTCCTTGGAGCTTGCGAGTCAATTATGGAATTAAATATACGAAACCTAAGTTTGAAAGCGATATAACTCAAACTCTACGCTTTTCGGGCGATCTGTCATTTACAAAAAAATGGAAAATGGGCATTTCATCTGGTTACGATTTGGAGAAAAATGAATTTACCTACACAACTTTTGATCTATACAGAGACCTTCACTGCTGGGAAATGCGAATGAATTTTGTTCCTTTCGGAACGCGAAAAAGTTACAATTTTGTTATAAGCGTAAAATCGTCTATCTTAAAAGATCTTCGACGACAAAAAACCAGAAGCTGGTATGATAATTTTTAGCTTTAGGGAGCGATTTATCAGCAGGATTGTCATTTATATCAGTTGCGATTTTTGCAATATTTACTGAACTTATTGCAAAAAAATGTTTTCATGTCGCCGAAAATGAATGTTATTACAGGGGAAACGGCAATTAGAGGATTCAAAGATTATTGTTTTTTACCTTTCGGTATAATTCCATTCGGTAAACAATATTAAAATTTATTGATGATATTTCCTGATAATTGGTGATTTATTGTAAAAATATTTACTTTTGAAAACGCTTTTTAACAAACAAAAGGAAAATAGAAAATGAATCAAAAATATTTTATAGCATGGTGGAATGTAGAAAACTTATTCGATATGCAAAATTCTGCAAGCAGACCAGCATGGCTTCAAAGTAATCTGAACAGCGAACTTTCAGGATGGGATAGTTCTGTTTTATCTCAAAAAATCTCTCAGCTTGCACAAATCATCATGAAAATGAATGACGATAAAGGACCGGATATTCTTGGTTTGTGCGAAATCGAAAATATAGCTGTTCTAAAAATGCTTCAAGCTGCACTTTATCCCTTGAACAGGAAATATGCAATTGCTCATGTCGATATGGAAGATGAAAGGGGCATTGATATCGCATTTATTTACGATAAAACGATATTTAATTACGAAGAACAATTCAACTATGTTGTGCGAAAACGCAGCGCTACAAGAGATATTTTTCAAGTAAATTTCAAAACTAATGAAGCTAAAGATATTGTTTTTATAGGCAATCATTGGCCTGCAAAATCTGGCGGGAGTTTAGAAAGTGAGCCATATCGAATAATTGCTGCCGAAACACTAAGTTATTGGATAGAGAGAATTCATGAAATTAAGGGCAACAATATTGCGATTGTTGTTATGGGCGATTTCAACGACGAACCATTTAGCAGGTCAATTACCGAATATGCTTTAAGTACGCATCTTGAGATGAAAGTAAGAAATTCCTTTTCGCCACGATTGTTGAATCTTATGTGGGATATTATGTCATCAGGATTAGGAACATATTATTACGATAATTTTGCAAATGTATTAGACCAGTTTTTAGTTTCAAAAGCAATTGTAAATGAAAATAGCGATTTCAAACTTGCTATTGATACTAATGGAAAACCAATAGTGAAAATCGAAATGTTTCCCGAAATGGTTTCTGGTGGCGACTATCCCGACCCAATAAGATTTGGAAGACCCTCAAGTCAATATAATGCAAGCGGATTTAGCGACCATTATCCCATTTCTATGATTTTGGAAGAAATAAATTAAGCTCAATATTTTTGTATGTTTTCCGACGAATATTTTATGAAAATCGCATATCAGGAAGCTCTGATAGCTTACGAAAAAGATGAAGTACCGGTGGGAGCAGTATGTGTCTGTCAAAATCAGGTGATTGCTCGTGCTCACAATTTGGTAGAAAGTTTGCAAGATGTTACTGCACATGCTGAAATGCTTGCAATTACCTCAGCAAGCAATTTTATTGGAGGTAAGTACTTGTCGGGCTGTACTTTGTATGTGAGTTTAGAACCTTGTGTAATGTGTGCCGGTGCTTTGTTTTGGTCGCAGATAGATAAATTGGTTTTTGGAGCTTTCGATGAAAAACGAGGTTTTTTAAGTCTTAAAAAATGTATTCTTCAACCGAAGACACAGATTGTTTCGGGCATATTACATAACGAATGTTCCGATTTAATTAAATCATTTTTTAATAAAAAGAGAGGATAAAATATTGTTTTTTATAAAAATATTTATTTTTGTTCGATTAATAAATATGAAATATTGAATTTAAACTTAAAATTTTGTCAAAATGGAATACACAGTTGTAGAAAAAAAATTTTTAAAAAAATTGATCGAGTCAGTAAATGATTTAGTTAAAGAAGGTTGGAAAATTCAGGGCAGCATAAATTGTACATGGGTAAATTCTAAAGAGTATAAAATTTATACACAGGCTTTGGTCAAGGAATAATTATACCAAATCGAGAGCATTTATAGATATTAACTTGCATCGACTTTCAATAAAGCTGAAGCATATTTGTTTCAAAATTTCTTGTTGTTAAATCATTCTTATTTTAAAATAAGACATTTTTTGCAAAGAAAAATAGAAATTAGCTTGCTGTTTTCACATAGATTTTTACTTATTTTGCAAATTATTATTTATTAAAAAAACAAACTATAATGAGAAAACTTTTTATTGCGATTGTTGCTGTTGCTTTTTTAGTTTCATGCGGAAATACCGAAACTAAAAAGGAAGAAAAATCTGAACTTACAGCTGAAAAAAAAGAATTGGAATGTGAAAAAATTTATTCACCCGATTCCTTCCTTGAAAATGCCGAAACCCTTGTTGCAAACGATATTCGTATCGAAGGTAGTGTTAGTCATGTGTGCGAACATGGTGGTGAGAGAATGTTTCTTGCATGTGAAGAAAGTGAAGACAGAGTGAAAATCCTTGTTGGCGAAGGAATGCAAACCTTTAATACCGATATGGAAGGCAACGATGTATATATTAAAGGTGTTGTTGAAGAACTCAGAATTGACGAAGAATATCTTCAGGAATGGCAAGTAGAAATTGATATAGAACTTGCAGAACAAGATCATGCCGAAGGAGAAGAACACGATCATGCCGAAGGAGAAGAACATGCTGAAGGCGAGGAACATGAACATAGTGAAGGTCTTGGTGAAGCTGCTGATCAGGGAAGCCATACCGATCCTTATCAACAAATTGAGGATTTTAGAAAAATGATTGCAGAAAGTGGAAAAGATCATATCTCTTTTTATTCGATTGTTGCACACGAACTAAAAATAAAAGAATAATTTTTAGTTAATATTAATACTTTACAACTTTCAAATATTGTAGAAAAATTTAATTCATTTCTGCAGCTTAAAGATGTAAATTTGATTTTAGGGTTCGTAAATAAATAAACTATCCATTTTTACTTGCTCTTTTGTTCATTTTCTTCCTTGTAAAAGCATTAAATAAACTGTGGCTATTCGCAACTTTTACACCTTGAAAATAAACAAAATATCTTCGTACATTTTGAATACTTTATTTATTTACAAACCTTAGCAAACAATCCCAGGAATGCAAAATAAAAATTAAAAAAGGTCAAGAAAACTTGACCTTTTTTAATAGAAAAAAATGGGAACAAAAAAGAAACAGACTATGAAAATTAAATGGAGAAAATGGAATAGAATAATTCATCGGGATTTAGGATATTTTTTCTTCGGGATGACAATAATTTATGCAGTTTCAGGAATTGCAATAAATCATATCGACGATTGGAATCCTAACTTTAGTGTCGAATATCAACAAATTGCAGTTGATTTACCTCAGGAAAAATCGCAAATTACCGAAGAAGCTGTTCTAAATATGCTGGAAATTTTTGGCGAAAAAGAAAACTATAAAAAGCATTTTTTTCCTAATAGTAGCAGAAT
Source organism: Bacteroidota bacterium (assembly GCA_018692315.1). NCBI lineage: Bacteria > Pseudomonadati > Bacteroidota > Bacteroidota bacterium. Next base: position 22,941 of record JABHKC010000204.1, read on the forward strand.
GAAAATTTTCCTGAAAGGAGGAAATATTGATATTGATCTTAGTTCGGGAAGTGGACTAATTGAAAAAAAGGACAAACGACAATTTTTGCATCAGGTAAACTATCTACATTATAATCCTATAAATTGGTGGACAATTTTTTCGGATATGTATGTAATCGGACTTTTTTTGTTAGCAGTAAGTGGTTTATTTATTATCAGAGGAAAAAAAGGAATCACCGGCAGAGGAGCATGGCTCACAGCAATTGGAATCGGAATTCCAATTATTTATTTGATAATTTTTTATTAGCGAATTCAAGCCATATAAATGCCGAATTATCGAAAAACTTATACATTAATTTGGAGGATACAATAATGTATCCGATGCCAGCATTTTTATTTGGTAGCCTTCGCCTGGGTTCATATTTCCAATATTATTTATACCATACAAAGGCCAATAAACCAAACCAACACCACTTTTTGCCATAATAATATTTTGCGAGATTCCTGTAAGTATAGTGTCTATTGCTCCGCTGTTTTGGCGAAGGTAGCCCAGAATATTCCAGCCAGCCAGCAAATTTACCGGTGTTGTTTCGGGGACAACAGGAATGCCGGCAACTTCAAGTATTTTGAAAGTATCCATTTTTACCTGATAGCCTTCGCCAATCGATAAATCTCCAATATTGTTTATATTGTATAGCGGCCAATAAACCAGGCCTGCTTCATCTTTCATTATTATAAGATTGGTATCAATTTCGGAAAAAACAGAATCAAAGTTTGGAAAATCGGCATCAATATATGTTGAAATTATTGACCAACCTTCCAATAAGTCTATAAATTGTTTTGTGGGTTCTGGAAAACTTATATCTATTTTACAAAAAATGAAATCCAAATCCCAATATACTGGAGGTGAATCAATTAAAAAAGTATCCATTCCAAAAGTAAATTCTGAATAAAATACTTCATCGGAAATGTATATTCCGGTTGCATTCATTTTTAGATGAGGCCATAGAAAATATGTACTATCTTTTAGTATAGGAATATCAACAAATTTTACTTGGCCGGAAGAATCTAAAATAAATATAACATAACTAGGATTATCTAATTGAAATGTGTCTTGACCAATTATGTAGGAGGAGGAAAATGGTGTAAAAGCAGGTTTAATTGCTATATGCAAATCATTTTGACTACTTAGAAAAATTTGGTGTGCATTATAGGTATGTAAACCTTGAGTTGAAAAAGCCCAGATTGGATTCATTAAACTATCGAAACGAGCGACTACTAATTCATTTGAATTTTGCGAAGAATTGTTATATAATGTATCACTACCTATAACTATCATAGAATCATAAAAATAGCTAGTACCATAAATATCTCCATTGGTTGCAAAACAACTATTCGCAATTAAACTTCCTCCCAGACAAATTGTATCTATAAGAAGCAAATTGAAATTTTGATCATATTTTAAAAAAATTGGGGTAACATTACTCCCAGAATTACTAAACAAAGTTAAACCATTAAATGTACAAGATGGCGATAATGAAAATGCACTAATAAATATATTATTCTCTACAAATTGGATATTTGAAACACTTTCAGTATTTATTCCCTGTATGGTTTTTGACGATAATAAATTCCCAATTGTATCAAGTTTTAATATATAACCATCATAATCGCCTGGATTTGACATAATTGTAGTATTATTCATTGAGATTGTACCTGCATACCTCCCAAATATATAAATATTTCCTGCTTGATCTGAAGTTATTTCATACTGATAAGTTGTTTGAGTTATGCCAATATCTGTAATAAATTGTTCATTGCCATATTGATCATATTTAGCCAAAACTACACCATCAGAGTATTGGGGATAAAACCAACTCCCATTCCAAACAAAGCCACCACCGGCATTATGTGCTAATATATATATATTACCATAATTATCTATATACATTCTAGGCCACGAAAAATAACTTAATAGGTGCTTTTTCGCCCAAAGAGCATGTCCATCTGGCGATAATTTTAATAAATATCGACCACCTATTGTTAATGCAACAGTGTCAATATAATAAAATAGGGTTGTATCACTACCGTATTCCATGAGATAATAAGTATTACCAAATTCATCAACATCTGTTTCATAGATTGTATTTGAATAATACTCGGAGGCTTGGTCATCAGAATATAAAAGCCAGTCGTAGTTGAAATTTTGAGAATAAGAGGAAACTGAAATGACAGATAATAGAATAAAAAGAAAAAAGTTTTTTTTCATGATTTTTGTTTTAGTCATCCGATGATTTGATAATTATTTAATATTGTTCATTTTCTTTGTTAGCACATAGTTAGTTGTAATTAAATTATAAAATTAAGCATTTTGTATTAAATGAACTCTTCTTTGAATTTAGTTTATACAAATTTATTTGCCCCAATTCAAAAAGCTTATTACTCTTTGGAAAGTTGCAAAAGAAAAGAGTCCCTGCAATCTTTCCTGAGAAAGCAGGGATCTCATTAAAGCAAACAAAATTTTGAAAGGATTCCTGCATTCGCAGGAATGTCAAACTTCTTGTAATTAATAATTCACAATTATAATACTCCTTAGAATAGGATTGGAAGTTGATTTATTAAAAAAACAAAATCAGGAGAAGTCGGGTAGTGAATTGTCAAAATTCGTAGTAAATTTGCAAATTATTTTAAAATTTTAATTATGGGAATAGTATTAAGCGGAATCAGGCCTACGGGCAACTTACATATAGGCAATTATTTTGGAGCAATGCAGAATTTCTTGAAAATGCAGGAAGAGAACGACTGCTATTTTTTCATTGCCGACTATCATTCTCTAACAACGCATCCAACCCCGGGCGACCTTCATAATAGTGTAAGACAAGTATTTGCAGAATATCTTGCCTGTGGTTTAGATCCGGAGAAAGCAACAATCTATATTCAGAGCGATTTGCCCGAAACCGCCGAATTGTATCTTTTGCTCAATATGAATAGTTATATTGGCGAATTGGAAAGGACAACTTCTTTCAAAGATAAAGTGCGACAACAGCCAGAAAACGTAAATGCAGGTCTGCTTACATATCCGGTTTTGATGACTGCCGATATTTTAATTCATAATGCCGAGAAAGTTCCTGTTGGAAAAGATCAGGAACAAAATCTCGAAATGGCTCGTAAATTTGCCAAACGCTTCAATCATATCTATAAAGTAAATTATTTTAACGAACCTCAGGCATATAACTTTGGCAATGAATTGATTAAGATTCCCGGACTCGACGGTAGCGGAAAAATGGGCAAATCGGAAGGGAACGGAATTTTCCTTATCGACGATGAAAAAACAATTAAGAAAAAAGTGATGCGAGCCGTAACAGATAGCGGTCCTACTGAAATGAACCAGAAAATTTCTGAGCCCGTTCAAAATTTGTTTACAATTATGGATATTGTTTCTGCGAAAGATACCGTGCAGTTTTTTAAAGAAAAATATGCAAGCTGTGAGATACGCTATGGCGATTTGAAAAAACAACTTGCCGAAGATTTGAATAAGTTCATTTCTCCTATTAGGGAAAAAATCAATGATATTTATTCTGATGAAAAATACTTGCACGAAGTTGCAAAATTGGGGCAGGAAAAAGCTCAGTTAAGTTCCAAAAAAACAGTTCAGGAAGTTCGCGAAATAATTGGTTTTAAGACGTTTTGATTTGATGAAATATTAAAACCTCAAATCCTCCAACTCAATATCTTCTTCTTCTTCAAGAATTTGCAGTAGTGGCTCTTTGAAGGATTTTTTGGTTATCGAACTTTCGAGCGAAAGCAATAAAGATGGAAGTAAAAGCAAATTCGAAAGAGTTGCAACAAATAGGGTGATTGAAACAAGCATCCCAAGTGCCACAGTACCACCAAAACTTGATGCAACAAATATTCCAAAACCAAAAAACAAAATTACTGAGGTATATAACATGCTTACACCGGTTTCGTTTATTGCCGAAATTACCGATTTGCTAATATCCCAATCGGTAACTTTTAGCTCCTGTCGTAGTTTTGCAAGAAAATGAATTGAGCCATCCACCGAAATTCCAAAGGCAATACTAAAAACCAAAACAGTTGAAGGTTTAATTGGAATTCCAAAATATCCCATAATAGCAGCCGTCAGCAAGAGAGGTATAAGATTTGGAATTAAGGAAATTACTGTCATTCGCAAGGATGAAAACATCCAGGTCATAAACAGCGATATAACAAATATAGCAAGAATTAGACTTGTAAAAAGATTTCTAATCAGATAGTTAGCTCCCTTAAAATAGACTATACTTGTGCCAGTCAATGAAACATCAAATTTATCTTTCGGAAATATTTTGTTGATATCTTTATTAATATTTTCGTTCAGTTCTACCATGATGTCGGTGCCAACATCTGCAATTTTGAAACTTATTCGGGCAATTTGTTTAGTGCTGTCTATAAAAGAACTAATCAGTTTGTTCTTAGAATCGTCTTTCGAGATATACTTCATTATAAATCCGGTTTCTTGTTTACTCGGAAGTTTATAGTGTTTTTCTTTGCCACTGTAGTAGGCTTGCCGCAGAAATTTATAGGCATCGGCAATAGAAAACGATGTTGATAGTTGTGGATATTTTTCTAATTCGGTTTGGAGCTTGGCAATTTTTTTAAGAGTAGATAAATTATAAACTCCATTTTTCTTTTTAGTATCAATTACGATTTCGAGAGGCATGACACCGTTAAAATTTTTCTCGAAAAATTTTAAATCCAAAAAAATAGGATCGTCCTTAGGAACGTCTGCAAGTATGTAACCAGTATTTTTCATCAGAGAAATCCCAATTCCTCCTAATATTAAAAGCAATGCAGTAGCGGAGTAAATTACTGTGCGACTGTTAATTGTAAAGTGCACAAGATATTTTACAATATTCCGCATTATTTTGTTTTCGAGATGTCGTGTTTGCCTATTGGTTGGTGCAGATGTAAAACTGAAAAATATAGGAATCAGTAAAATTGACAGTGCAAAAACTCCCATAATATTCAGAGATGCAATTATTCCAAACTCTTTTAGAATATCGCTGCTTGTGAGGATAAAAGTTGCAAAACCAGCTGCAGTTGTTAAATTTGTAAGAAATGTTGCATTCCCAATTTTATGAATTACTCGTTGAAGAGCTTTAATTTTGTTCCCATGATTTTTATATTCCTGATGGTATTTGTTCAGGAGAAAAACACTATTTGGAATTCCAATTACAATAATCAATGGAGGTATCAAACCCGTTAGAATTGTAATTTGATAATGAAAAAGAACCATTGAGCCAACAGCCCAAATCACACCAATGCAAACAACGAGGATAGGGAAAATTATTACTTTGAACGATCTGAAAAATAAAAATAATATTGTAGCAGAAACAAGCAAAGCCAGTACAACAAATAAAGAAAGTTCTGTTCGGATTTTTTGGGTAACCAAAGTTCGGGTATATGCAAGTCCTGAATGTCGGAGATGAAGATCATACTTCTCTTCAAATTGATGTGTAAGTTTTTCAATGTTAGCAATAAGCTGTTCTCTGTCGCGAGAATTTAATAAATCTTTATTTATGGTTAGAGCCAGCAGATAGGTTTTGGTGCTATCGTTGTAAAGCATTCCGTTATAAAATGGCAAGGAATATAAAACTTTAGCAAGGCTATCTAATTCTTTTTGTGAAGAAATTGCATCAGAAAAAATTGGCTTAATCTCAAATTTTTTGGTTTGAGAATTTTTGAGGATATTGTAGCTATGCCCAATCGATACTATTCCATTTACACCTGGAATATTTGCCAGGCTATCGCCAAGTTTTTTCCAATCATTAAACTTGTTAAGCTTAAAGAAATCCGGATCCTGTACACCTATCACCAAGATATTTACATCTTCGCCAAACTTTTTTTTAAATTCTTGATATTCAATAAAAGTTGTATCGTGCTCAGGAAGTAATGGTGCAAATTCGTAAGAAATAGATATTTTTGATGCTTGATATGCCATGAAAATGGTAATCAATCCCAATGCTGTAAGAAATACTGCTCTATTTCTTAAAATTATCCGTGCTACAACGATCCACATTTACTTATAATTTCACAATTTGACAAAGCAAAAGTAATAATTTTATTAAGTCTTTGGTTGAAAAAAACTTATATTATATTTCTGAAGTATTTGGTTTTTACCAATAATTTTTCATAATTTCTTTTGTCCACTTGGCTTGTTTTATTTCACCTTTCGGTAAAAACTCCACAAAAACGGGTTTTATATCAATTATTGGAGTTTGGTCTATAGCATCAAAATTTGAAACAAACAATGTTCTTCCTTCCTTTTTTAGAAGATTGACGGTGCACAAACCCAAGGTATTTAGTCTGTTTTTTTTTCGCTGAGCAAAAATGCCTGTTTCAGGAAGTTCCATATTTTCACGAGGGTGAAAACTGCCACACAAGATTTTATCTACTTTATGAAAATGATATATTATTTCTAAATGTGAAAATTGTTCAATGCCATCAAAACATTCAATTGGCAGAGATTCAATTAATTCTATTTCTGAAATTACTTCTGCCCAATTATCGTCTGTTGGAATTTTGCGGCAATTTCTTACGTAAGCTATTGGGCTTATTATTATGTTTTCTGGGCTTTTCATTATTTATTAAGTAAATGCTTTGCAGTGGAAAATATTGATTACAATGAAACTACCATAAATTTACTTTTGAAATTATTAGAAAACCGGATGTTTTACATTTTAATAAACTTAAAATATTGCCTCGAACTTTGATTTTCAAAATTCACAAAATAAAAGCCCGGTTTAAGCTTGCTTATATCAAGTTTTAACTGTCCTGACTTTCTGTTTTTTAGATTAAAAATTTGCAGAGTTTTGCCGGATAAATCAGAAATTAAGACTCTTGAATCAGTTTTGTTGTTTAGATTATAGTTAACAAAAAGCTGGTTTTGTGCGGGATTTGGGAAAATACTTATAATATCTTTGTTAAAATTATCACCTTCAATGGCACTTGCTCCAGCAAAAATATTAATATTGTCGAGGTATAAATCGTTGCCATTGTCGTTTATTCCTGAAAATTTGATTAGAATTTCGTTGCTTCCGGCAAACTGCGATAAATCAATAGTATCTTTTCGCCAGTCTGATTCTTGCTGTGGAACAAATCTGCCACTTGCAATTCCATCAACTGTAGTCAGGCTTTCTCCGCCATTTGCATATAGCAAATATTCAAAACTATTTCCACAATCTGTGGAGACATATATTTTCAAAGAATCTTTTTTGACAGAAACTCTTTTTCGGTAGGCAACTTTATAAGTCAATGTAATTTGACCGCTTTCAGGTACTGAAATCAAAGGACTTATTAAATCGTCTATCTGCCCGTTTCGCGGCATATAGTCGTAGCAATTAAGATTTGCAGATAAAAAGCTGTTTGTAATTCCACTGGTAGAATCGGTTTGCCAGGTTTTGTTGTAGTCGTAATTTGCTGAAAACCAAGGCGATGAATTTGACAATAGATCAATATTTTCAAAATCTTCAAAAATAGGAAGGTCTTGATTTTCAATTCTTTTAAGTTCTACGATACCTCTATTGTTGTAAATATCTAATTCTTCAACAATAGTATCAAGTGTAATTTTAAAAGTGATAATGTTGCTGCCCAAAGTTAAAGGAATTCCGGTAAAAGTAACTGTATCAGTTTCTCCGGCAAGAATATCTTCAGTAAGGGACAAAAATATTACTTCTAAATTGTTAAGCATCACAGTGATAGAGGCAGTGGAAATAGTGTTTTGTCCATTGTTTTGTATTACTATTTGTGGATTAATTTCGGAAAAGCAAGTGTATGAAAAATTGGGATTTAGAACTTCATTTATAGAAATATCCCAGTCAGGAGAAGCTGGTGGCACCGGAGTATGACTCATAGAAAGATAGTTGTAGGCAGCAAATACATCAATTATTCCCATTCCGTAAGTATTGTCTTCGCCCGGGTCGCCCAAATCATTAGCTGAATAATATAAGGCTTCGAGGATTTCTGTTCCTGTGAGGAAGGGATAAGCTTCTTTTAGTAAAAGTACTGCCCCGCTAACATGTGGCGCTGCCATCGATGTCCCTGACAAAGTTCCATAATCTTCAGTTCCTTGAGCCGAACGAACATCTTGCCCTGGAGCCGAAACTTCAGGTTTTATTGAGAGTGAGCCAGTGTCGGCACAAATTGTGGGTCCACGACTCGAAAAACTGCTAATCGTTAATCCTGATGTGTTCCCATTTAGACTTCCCACTGTGAAAGTGTTTAGAAGACTTTTTGCTATTAATTGAGGCTCGTGCAAACTTCCAGGTTCGGGACCGGTATTTCCTGCTGAGAAAACTATGGCTACTCCGGCAGCCTCGCATGCATCTATTATAAAACTTTCTACCGAGTTGCATTGAGAAATTTCCGGTGGATTATCGACATAATATCCCCATGAATTATTTATCACATCAGGAATATCATCGTTTGTGTTTATATCGCCATCCGGATTTATTGCCCATTCGAAAGACATTAAAATAAGTTCAAGCGGGCGAACATCTGCCAAATTGCTGACAATTGGGTCGGCATGAATCCAATACGCATTATAAGCTACTCCAATGGTGTCGTTGTTTTCTGCATCTAATCCACACATTGTGCCGGTGGTGTGAGTTCCATGGCTATGTCCCGAAATATCAACTGGATAAGGATAATTGTAAGCCATCCAGCATTGCGTTAGAGGCAAATGATTTCCAAGAAAGCGTTTTTTTAATGCTTTATGCTTAAAATTTACTCCTGTATCTACACCCATGGCAATTCTATTTCTGCCGGTGTAGCCAATTGCCCACATGGCCGGAGCATTTATTGCATAAATTCCCGGTTCAGCTCCATTTTGAGATTTGTTTACATTCATATGACTTTCTACTGGTTCAGCCATCACTATCTCGCCATTGTTCAATGATATAAGCTCAATTTCTTTTTTCTCAGCAAGTTGCAGAATTAATTCAGGTTTTGCACTTAAAGTGATAATATTTGCAATCCAATATTGGCGAAGGTTTTTAAAGCTATTCGTATTTTTATTTTCATAAAGATTTATAAAATAGATTAGTTTTTTCTGGACTTTTTCAGCATTATTCCTTAAAAGTTGAATGACTTTTTTTGGACGTTCAGAAACCAAAATTTTCCTTTTTTCAAACTCAAACTTTAATGAGTCGAGACTTTCTGAATTGTGCAATAAGAGGTAAATGTCGAAATAATTATTGGCATTTTCGGTTTTAACAATTTCAGAAAATATATTGTCGGCTATATATGCCTGTGCTAAAATAGTTTTTTCAGAAGCCCAAAAAAACAAATAACTAATTAAGAGTAAATAAAATAGTATTTTTTTCATAATTTCAAATTTTAGGTTTCAAAGATAGGTTTTTTAAAGGTAAAGAAAAGATGAATATTTCTATCAAATCAATATAGGAAACACGGATTTAGTTTTATTCATTCTCTGTGAATCTCAATGTTTTCATTGTGTCTCGTTGTGAAACAATTGTTTCATGGAGGAGCACGAAGAAACTCAAAGTTGCACATAGAATTAGAGAACTTTTAACTTTTTAGAAAAAACCTTGCTTTTCATTTCAAATTGTTTTACTTTTAACCATTGAAATATTCACAAAAAACCAATTGTTATGAAAGCAAGAGCTACTTTTTTCCTGATTCTTTTATTCAATACTATTTTTCTTTTTTCCCAGGAACCACAATTTGAATGGGCTGTTGGGTTTGGGGGTACAAGTTCAACTGTGTGTCGTTCTATCGAAGTTGATAATGCAGGAAATGTTTACTCATTGGGGACTTTTGCAGGGATTGTAGATTTTGATCCTGATACAGGAGTTTATTTTCTTACTTCAAATGGAGGTAATGATATTTTTATTACAAAGTTAAATTCTTCCGGCAATTTTGTTTGGGCAAAAAGTTTTGGCAGTAATTCAAGTGATGGTGGAAATTCTATAGATATAGATGCTTTCGGAAATATTTATGTGTCAGGATTTTTTAAAGATACAACCGATTTTGATCCAGGGATAGGAGTTTTTAATCTTATTTCAAATGGCAATGATGACATTTATATTTCAAAGTTTGATTCTTTAGGTAATTTTATATGGGCAAAAACTATGGGAGGGAGCGAAAATGATGGTTGTATGTCTATTGTTGTTGATTCTATTGGATGTGTTTATAGTACAGGGATATTTGTTGGAATCGCTGATTTTGATCCAGGTATAGGAGTTTATAATCTTACCTCAAATGGTCAAAATGATGTTTTTGTATCAAAGTTAGATTCTTCAGGTAATTTTATTTGGGCGAAAAGTTTCAGTGGAAGTGAAACTATGGCGGGAAATTCAATAACACTTGATACTTCAGAAAAAGTTATTATTACTGGAGTTTTTTACGGTACAGTTGATTTTGATCCAGGTATTGGAGTTTACAATCTTACCTCAAATGGAGAAATTGATGTTTTTATTTCCAAATTAGATTCTTCAGGTAATTTTATTTGGGCGAAAAGCTTTGGAAGTAATTCAACAGATGCAGGCAATTTTATTGCAACTGATGCTGACAGAAATATTTATGTAACTGGATTTTTTCATAATACGGTTGATTTTGATCCAGGTATAGGAGTTTTTAATCTTACATCAATTGGTCAACATGATGTTTTTATATCAAAGCTAAATTCTTCAGGTAATTTTATTTGGGCAAAAGGTATTGGAGGGATTCAAGGTGATGTCGGTTATTGCACCACAATTGATTCTACTGGAGGTGTTTATACAACAGGATATTTTGAAGGAACAGTTGATTTTGATCCAGATATTGGAGTTTATAATCTTACCTCAAATGGTCAAAATGATGTTTTTATATCAAAGTTAGATTCTTCCGGCAATTTTGTTTGGGCGAAAAGTTTCGGCGGAAATAACTCTGATTATGGTTACTGCTTAAATGTTGATTTAAGCGAAAATGTTTATTCTGCAGGATATTTTAATGGAACAGTTGATTTTGATCCTGAAAGTGGAGTATTTAATATTACATCTGGAAACGTGGATGCATTTGTATTAAAACTTTCTCACCCTCTATCAATTGCAAATTTTCATACGTCTGATACAATAATAATAGTAGGAGATACTACCCAATTTTTCGACCTTACAACCAGCAATCCTACAAACTGGCTTTGGGATTTTGGAGATGGAACAACAGACACTATTCAAAATCCTATTCATATTTATCAAAACCCTGGAGTTTATACTGTAAGTTTGATAGTTGGAAATGGTTTTTCTACCGATACATTGGTAAAAGAAAACTATATCACTGTTTTGCTTCAGCCAAATTGGGCAGTTGATACTACTTTAAGTTCTCACACAATCCTTGCCCAACCAACAATTCCTGCCAAAATCAATGGAGTACAAATCCAATCAGGCGACTACATCGGAGTTTTCTACGATTTAGATTCGGGAGGCATTGCTTGCGGTGGCTATGCCGAATGGACAGGAAACCAAGTTTCTTTGCTTGCCTATGGTACGGAAACTGGCATGAACAACGGCTTTGCTGCCAACGAAGAAATTAAGTGGAAAATCTGGCGGGCTTCCGATTATCAGGAATTTGATGCTGTGGCAACTTACCTACCCATGCCACAGCAAGGCAATTTTGTAAATGGTGGGATTAGTGGTTTGGAATCACTTTCGGCGGTTTCGCAAATGCAAATCTCAGATTCTTTAAGTCATGTTGCATGTTTCGGAGACTCGACCGGTGCAATTTATATTTCGGTGATAGGTGGGCTCCCGCCATATTCATTTTTGTGGTCGGATGGTAATACCACCCAAAACTATACAAACATCATTTCGGGAAATTATTTTCTGACTATTAGCGATGCCTCAGGTCAAAACCTTATAGATTCCTTTGAGATTTCTCAGCCTGCATCAGAAATTACAATTTCGATTACCAAAACAGATGTTTCTGTGGAAAGTGCAGCAGACGGCTCCATCGAACTTGATGTTTTGGGAGGTGTCCCTCCATATTCATACATTTGGAGCAATGGAGAAACTACTGAGGATATTTTTAATTTGGCAGCGGGAATTTATTCAGTAACAGTTAGTGATTCAGTTTTTTGTGTTGTTCATGAAAGTGTTGAAATTTCAGACTCTACTAATGCTCAGTCAATTATTTTAGAGGCAGGCTTTTCAATGATTTCAACCTATATCAATCCATACTTTCCAATTTTAGATTCTGTTTTTAGTTCCGTGATTGGCAATCTTGAATTAATAGCAGATGATGAAGGGAATGTTTTTTGGCCAATATTTTCCATTAATCAAATTGGAGATATAGTTATTGGAGAAGGCTACAAAGTCATAATGAATTATGCTGATTCTCTTCAAATCATCGGAGAAGATGTTGTCCCTGAACTCAATCCTGTTCCTATACCAGAAGGCTGGAGTATGTTTGGTTATTTGAGGCAATCTCCTGCACCAATTGACACAATGCTCTATACAATAACGACTAATATTATCCTTGTAAAAGATGATAAAGGGCATGTCTATTGGCCGCAGTATGGTTTTAATCTTATTGGGGATATTACTCCTGGTGAAGGTTATCAGATTAAAATGAATGGGTTGGATACTTTAGTTTATCTTTCAGACAGCATTTCATGGTTCTGTGGGGACTTCATTTCGGATATTGAGGGCAACCAATACAGCACTGTTGAAATTGGCACTCAATGCTGGATGGCTGAGAATATAAATATTGGTATAAAGATACCGACAAACTATCCACAGACCAATAATTTGATTATTGAAAAATATTGTTACAACAACGATACACTTTATTGTAATACATATGGAGGGCTTTATGAATGGGATGAAGCAATGATGCATATTCAAACAGAAGGATCGCAAGGTATATGTCCAATAGGTTGGCATATACCAACAGATTCTGAATGGTGTACTTTGGAAAACTTTGTGGACAGCGATACTATTGAATGTGATACTACGGGCTGGAGAGGGATAGATGCTGGAGGAAATTTAAAAGGAACTGGAACAAACTATTGGAATAGCCCAAATATCGGAGCAACAAATTTATATGGATTTAATGCTCTTGGTGCTGGCCGTACTAGTCAATCGTCTGATAACATTTTAGAATATGCCTATTTTTGGACTTCAACTATTGGCAGTTCAGGTCGAAAATGCAGACTTTTGCATTATTCAAATTCACAAATACTAAGAAGCTATAATAATTGGGATGGATTCTCTGTGCGTTGTGTAAAAGATTAAAAAAATGAAATAGATATTTAAATTATGGAAATAGCAACAATATATTTATCAATTGCAACTATAGTTATTGGAGCAGTAGGTCTTTGTTTTATAGGAATGCAATATTTTCTAAACAAAAAGAAAAGAAGAGATGATTTATTTAATCTGAGATATGATTTTTTTCTTGACTTGACAAGGTTTTGGTTAAGATCACATGATCTAGGCAGCATGGAGTATTATGATTTATTACCATTCATAATGAAAGCAGATTTTATTTTTGGAGAAGATATAAAGAATCATATTCTCTCTTTAGAAGGTAAACAATCTTTAAGCCTAAGAATGCCAGAAGAAGATTTTATTAAGCCTTTCGGAAAATATTTGAAACTTTACTGATATTTATTATTCCAGCTAACTCAGATTTGTAATCCGAGATTGCAACAACAGAAATGCCACCAACTCACACAGATTTGCAATCCGTGTATCTAACAACAAAGGCAAAACTCAATTGTCATGATAAATGTTTTTCTTTCTAAACGGCAATTTCATAGTGAGAGACTGACTACGAGTCAGCCTCTCACTTTTTCCATTGCTTGAATAAAATTTGAAAAAAACACAGTCGAAAACTTGCGGTAGATTTTAATCTTCAATCTTGCAAGCTTTCAACTTTATAAACTTTCAACTTACACCATTAACGAAGCATTATAGCAAATCAGCCTTGTCAAGAAAAATGCAAATGCATTTGTCAAAAATACCTGTACCAAAATCTTTAGCATTTGAATTAATTTATTAAATTTGTACCAGTTTTGGTACACAAAATATTAAATTTGGAAAAAATGAGAATAGTAAGTAGTCGGGAGTTTCGTGATCATCAAAAAAAGTATTTTAATATGATTGACAACAATGAACAAGTTGTTGTTAAGCGCAAAAATCGAGCATACAAGATTGTTCCTATAAGTGATGATGATATGCTTGTTGATATTCCAAAAGAGCACAGGTGTGATCCTTATGAGATAAGCCCAAGTGGAGATATTTTTTGGGCTGACAAAAGAAATGTAGAGATTGTAAAAAAAGCCATTAAGAACAAAGGTCACATTTCAGAGAAACTTAGTTCCGCTGATGAAATTAAAAACTTTCTGGATAGCTTATAAAAATGTACACTCTTTATATCACAGTTCAGGCAAAGAAAGATATAGCATTTTTGAAAAAGAATGGCGGAAAGCTAATAGCAAATAAAATTTAAAGGCTGTTACTTGAGCTAATTGAACATCCAAGAACCGGTACCGGCAAGGTTGAACAACTAAAAGGCTACAGGCAAGGAAAATGGTCAAGAAGAATAGATAAAAAGAACCGGCTTATTTATTCTATCAATGATGAAGTTGTAATTGTAGAAGTTATTTCTGCCAAAGGTCATTACGATAGGAAGTAACTAACTTTAGGGAACATCTAAAAATGCAAATTTCTTCGTTGTTTCAAAATTTTAAAATCCTCATTTACAATGGTAAACTGCGGTATTAAAATTTCTTACGCCTTGAAATTAACTATTTTTAGAAGTCCCCTTTAATTACTATGCTCAGCTTGCTTGGATTTGTAACCCAGCTCGCTCAGATTTGTAATCCGAGTTTGCCACAACAGAAGCCCCTCACCAAGTAAAATTCCCAAACTTCGCTTACCACAAACCGATTAAAATTCTTCATTGAATATTGTTTTTCCTCTTTATAAACTTTCAATTGAGCTATCGGGCGTAAAATCAGGCATGCCATTCCCGATATTGGCGTAATATTAGGAATAGGAAATATTTTTCAGATATTTGCAAAGAAATTAAAAACTCAAATAAAGTAAGAGCTTTGGATGCACGGCACCTGAGAGGACTTGCAGATTTGCTTGACAAACCGATTTTGAAGAAATTTTTAATATCGAACGATTTAGAGCTGAAAAATTTCCACGATGATATAATAGCAATTCCGGCTGTTCAGTTTTTAAGGTAAGTGATAAAATGTGGGACTAATCTGAACTAATCTTGTTGTAAAGTTTCCATACTTCGATTTGGATAGTGAAAAACCAAAAGTTGCAAACTTGCGGTACGTGGGTGTTTGAAACTTTCGACTTTACAAACTTTCAACTTTGTAAACTTCATATTTCAGGTTAAACCAAATTTATATACTTTTGAGCCTTAAATATTTAACTATGGGACTTTTTGGATTATTTACAAAAGATAAAAAAGATAAGCTGAACGAGGGTTTATCAAAAACTAAAGAAAGCGTTTTTAAGAAACTCACAAGGGCAGTTGTTGGGAAATCGAAGGTTGACGACGAGGTTCTTGATAATCTTGAAGAAGTCTTAATTTCTTCGGATGTTGGCGTTGATACAACTATAAAAATTATTGAAAGGATTGAAGACAGAGTTTCGAAAGACAAATATTTTGGTGTAAATGAGCTAAATAATATCCTGAAAGAAGAGATAGAATCATTATTAAGTGAAAGCAAAAATATTGATGGAGATAGTTTTGCAATAGATCAGAAAGACACACCATATGTGATTATGGTAGTGGGAGTTAATGGTGTTGGAAAAACAACTACTATTGGAAAATTGGCATATCAGTTTAAGCAACAAGGAAAAAGTGTAGTTCTTGCAGCAGCCGATACTTTCAGAGCCGCCGCTATCGATCAGCTTAGCATTTGGGCAGAACGAGTTGATGTTCCTATTGTTAAGCAAAAAATGGGCTCAGACCCGGCTTCGGTAGCTTACGATGCCGTTTTTTCAGCAAAATCGAACAATGCTGATATTGTGATAGTTGACACAGCAGGCAGGCTTCATAATAAAGTAAATCTGATGAATGAACTTTCTAAAATAAAGAAAGTAATGCAAAAAATAATACCTGATGCACCTCACGAAATACTACTTATTCTTGATGGTTCTACCGGACAAAATGCTTTTGAGCAAGCTAAACAATTTACCAAAGCTACTGAAGTGAATGCACTGGCTCTTACAAAATTGGATGGAACGGCAAAAGGTGGAGTTGTTATTGGAATTTCCGACCAACTGAATATTCCGGTAAAATATATTGGTATTGGCGAAAAAATTCAAGACTTGCAGGTTTTTCGAAAGAAAGAATTTGTTGATTCTTTGTTTAGTTAGAAGTTTTGTAATTAATCAATGTGCTTAAAGTGTTGAAATTCTGATTGTTGTGAAGTTTATTTTAAGCGCAAAGAATGCTATGTTGAACGCAAAAAACGCTAAGTTATTGAATATGTTTTCTTTGCGAAACATTTCGATTTACATAGCGACCTTTGCGGTTATATTATTTATTTTGCTTTAGTTTAGCATGTTACAATTTATTTTCATATACTGAATGTTTACAAAGTTTTTAAAGTTGAAATTGTGGTGAAATTGAAATTTGAAATTTGGCTGAACTTTTTTGGGACTATAAATTTCTTCGTGAAGAAAATTTAGTTGAAATTTGAAGACCGAAAATTTTAAAAGTGGAAAGCTAAACTGCTAAAATCCAAAGGCCAAGATCAAACAACAAAATACAAAACCTGAAACCTCCAACTCCAAACTCTCAATTTATAATTTATAATTTCCAATTTCCAACAAATATTTTTTGGGATTTTAATATTCAGTAATATATTTGTAGAAAACAAAAGATGTAATTATGAAAAGAACTGAAATATTGAAATTAGGGAATCTGGTTGTATTTATGATAGTAATTATTTCATTTTCACATGCAAACATAGGTTCGCCATTACTAAAGAAAAACTTTGTATTAAATAAATCGAAGTTTCAGAATTATTATAAACCGGTCATGCCAGACAATACTATGCCATTAGGAGGTTCGCAATTTACCTATGGTTTCCGCATTGGTCAATATGTTTCAAATATCAGTTTCGATGGCCATACTGGAATTATTCCTATGGACACTCTTTACGAAACGTATAATAAGAACGGTTTGGCTTTTGGTGCAATAATCAACTATTCATTTAACAATAGGCTTTCTTTGCAGACAGAAATAAATTTCGAGCAGAAAGGAACCAAATATAATGGGGATTTTTATTTTTTCTTATATGGAATTACCTACGAAAACTCACTACAAAGTACAATTGATTTAAATTTTGTAACAATCCCATTATTATTAAAAGCATCCTTTGGAAGACAAGCCAAATTTTATTTATCTGCCGGTCCTTATTTAGGGATTTTGTCTAAAGCCCGCCAAAAAAGCGTTTTCGATATACAAATTGATGTACTTGGATTAATTGAAGATTCGACAATTGTTTATGACGATCTGCAGAACGATAGATATAGAAATGATTTTGGAGTAGTTTTTAACGGGGGCTTGCAAATACCGATAATAAAAGGTGTGCATGGAAATGCAGGCTTTTTGTTTATAGAGTTCCGATATAATTATGGATTACGCGACATTTTTGAAGATATTGAAGTAAAAGAAAACACCCTAAGCGGACCTGTCATTCATAAATTTGTAGAGAATATTAAAATACGAAGTTATGGTTTAAATGCTGGACTAAAATTTTCATTTTAATGCTATGGAAAATTTTGTCCATTTCAATCCGACAAAAGTACATTTTGGAAAAGATGTATTAGTTGGTTTAGGAAAAACTGCCAAAAAATATGGCTCCAAAGCTTTATTACTCTACGGAAAAGCTTCAATTAAAGAGAATGGAATTTACGACAAACTTATCGAAGAGTTAAATTCTGAAAAAATAACAATTCATGAATATTCTGGAATAAAACCAAATCCAATACTAAAAGATGTTGAGAATGCAATTAAGCTTGCAAAGCAGAAAAAGTGCGAGATAATTGTAGCTGTTGGCGGAGGTAGTGTTATTGATAGTGCAAAAATAATTTCGTTATGTTTTCACGAAAATCAAAATGTGTGGGATGTTGTAAAAGGAAAATCTAAAGCTAATAAAGCCATGCCTTTGTTGGCAATATTGACTCTTGCTGCAACAGGTTCAGAAATGAATCAGTTTGCTGTTTTACAAAATCCCGAAACCAAAGAAAAAATTGGCTTTGGGCATTCACTAATGTTTCCAAAACATTCTTTCCTCGATCCTCAATTCACTTTTTCTGTATCAAAAAGCCAGACCACCAACGGAATTGTTGATTTGATTGCACATTCGCTTGAAGCTTTTTTTGCAAAAGGAAATTCACCACTATCCGACAGATTTATTGCTTCCATAATTTTGGAAACGATGCAGTTTTCTGAAAAACTTTTGCAGGAACCGAACAATTATGAATTGCGAGCAAGAATGATGTGGGCTGCAACTTGTGCCTTAAACGGAACTGCATATTCCGGCAAGGCAAGTTCGGGCGATTGGGGCGTTCACGATATTGGGCACACGCTTTCGTTTTTGTACGATTTGCCACACGGACAAACACTTTCGATAGCATATCCGGCATGGTTGAAATTTCATTTGAATAAAATACCTGAAAGAATATCAGAATTAGGTAAGCTAATTTTCGGAACGGAAAATCCTGAATTGACAATTGAAAAACTGATAGTTTTTTTCAAAGCTATAGAAAGCCCGTGTTATCTTTCGGAAATTGGATTTTCTGAAAAGAATAGAAATGAAATTCTTGAGCTAATGAAGCGAAATAAAGTTTCGGGCATGAATCATTTTCTTTCAGATAATGACTATGAAGAAATTGTTGACTATATGATGAAAATTTAAATTAAGTAATCGTTTAATGAATTTTTGGTCAAAAGCCAAAAGCTAAAGGCTAAATACCAAAAGCCATTTCCAAAAAAATAAATTAAAATGAATATTTTTAGAGTTATTGACGAATATCAGCCAATTTTTCCGGATAGTATAATTGAGAAGCATATTCAGAAAATTAAGGAACAATCTGTAGTACCCTTTAATAGTATGAATCTGAAAAAGATTTTTTCAATGATAGATCTTACTTCATTGAATACTGACGATTCAGAAGCAAAAATTGTAGCTCTGTGCGAAAAAGTAAATAATTTTTCAAAGTATTACCCAAGCATTCCGAATGTTGCAGCAATATGTGTTTACCCTTCTTTAGTTGCAGCCGTTAACCGAAATCTGAAAAACAGGGATATAAAAATTGCTTCGGTAGCCGGCGGATTTCCTTCCTCTCAAACTTTTCTTGATGTGAAAATTGAAGAAACTAAAATTGCCTTACAGATGGGAGCCAACGAAATTGATATTGTGATTTCGGTTGGTGATTTTTTGAGCGGGAATTTAGAAAAGGTTTACGATGAAATTTGTGCAATAAAAGCCACTACCGGCGAAAAGCATCTGAAAGTTATTTTAGAAACAGGAGCTTTAAGAAGCTCTGAAAATATTTATAGGGCAAGCATCCTTGCAATGGAAGCCGGAGCGGATTTTATAAAAACATCTACAGGAAAACTAAATCCTGCTGCAAGCCTAAATGCTGTTTTGATAATGGCTTATGCCGTAAAAGAATTTCACATTAAAACTACACGTAAAGTTGGAATAAAACCAGCCGGTGGAATTTCAACTGCAAAACAAGCTTTCGAATATTATTCAATAATTAGCCATATTTTAAAGGGAGAATGGCTCAATTCAGAGCTTTTCAGATTTGGAGCCAGCCGTTTGGCAAACGACCTTTTGAACAGAATTATTGAAATGGAAAGTGGGAAAACATCGGACTTGAGCTATTTTTAACAAAGCACTAACTTTCTAACGGAAAATATAATCACCTTTACTACTAACAGATATTTTTAATTCCGTTTTCTCATTTTCGAATTTATCGTATCCATCCTTAATATTAGTCCAAAAAACATTTAGTTCCGGATTGTTTTTATTTTTTTCCAAATTTTCCAAATATTTTTGTTGAGTCATTTTGAAAGGGAAAATATAAACAGGTATCTTTTGTTGTCCGTTGTTTTTGGCATTTATAGCATAAAGGTAGATTTCTTTAATTTTATCATCGCTCATTGGTAAGCAGCCAATTGTTACGCATGAACCATGAATAAAAATATCTCCTCCAAGATTTGAGAAATTACTTTTTCTGCGGTCAGCCAGATTCGGATAATTTATTCCCAACGACAAATGGAAATTACTGTATGGGTTAAATCTATTGATACAATAGAATCCTTCCGGAACTTGAAAATCACCTTGTTTCCTTTTTGGTCCAAGATTTCCTGATTTTGCGCAAATTTTGTAGGTAGTAAGTTTTCTATAAGTTTTCTCATTATTTTTCTTTGCATATATTTCAATTATACTTTCAGCTTTAAAAGCAAGAATAATAATGTTGAGTTCAGCTATTTCGATATTTGTAGCTTGTAACTTATTTATTACTAATTGTCCTTTTTCTGCAATTGCAGACCTTACTCGTTTATATCTTTTCTGCTCGGATAAAAAATCATCTTGAGCCAAAATAGTTGTATAAATGAGAGTTATACAAAATATTATTATAATTTTTTTCATCATATCATTTCAATTCAAGTTTCTTATTCTCCCTCAATAATTCAATTGCTTCATTCAAACGTTTGAGAATTGTTTTTTCTGTTTTTGCTATGGTAATCCAGAGTATGTAATATCGCTGGTAAGTCTTTGCCAGATTGTTGAAATTTGTTAAAGCAGGTTGGTTTTTGGCAAATTCGTTTAAAATGTACTGAGGAATTTCAAATTCTTTTTTATTTGGTTCGATACTCCCTTTTTCTGCCCAATAAACTTTTCCGGTTCGCAGATAACTTTCAATTTTTTTTAGTCCGGCTTCGGTCATTTTTCCATTGATAATAAGCTCTCCAACAATTTTCTTATTTACATCTGACCATTGTTTAATATTTTTTCTGGGAGTAAATTTTATCTTATATCTTTCGTCATCAATTCTTTTTAAAAGACTGTCTATCCATCCGAAACACAGAGCCTCTTCAAGTGCCTCCCTATGTTTTATACCTTTAGTAATTACATGTTTTTTATAAATAATTATCCAAATGCCGGGGCTTTTGTCGAAATTCTGCTTCAACCATATGCGAAACATCCTTCGGTTTCTAAAAAACATATTTTCAAGTTCTATCATGATTTTACTTGTTTTTTTATCAATCTGTTATTTGAAATATTATTCAATATTTTTAATTCCATAAGATTCCAAATATTTGGATATTGGAATTAGTCCTACACTTTTCCTCAGACTATCAATGTTTTGTGTATTTTCGATAGGATATACCATGAGTTTTTGTTGAGAATCATTGAAAATAATTTGTGTCCCATATATCTGTTTTTCCCCTTTCTTCATTTTAATACGATCAATAAATAATGCCAAACTACTCCAGGCTAATTCTTTATTATTTGCTGCTTCAATCATTATTGGCAGGTATTTTTCCATAATTGTAAGCTTGCCGCAATGTTGTAGAACCAAAAATGCTGCATCAGAAGCATAATCTCCATACACAGAATTTTTAGGCCATCCTATTTCTCCAATTATTCTCTCAATTTCAATTAAGTTAAGCGAATCCTGAACATGTTCGATGCCATATATTTTCTGCAGAGTGTCGGAGTCCCACTCATAAATTTGTTCCAATGTATCAGATAGTAATCTGTATTTCTGGTCCAGGAATAGTATTTCTTCTAATTCAGTTTTATATTTTTGAACAATCTCTGACTCTTTATCAATTTTTGGCTTATATGGCTGATTGCATGACCATAGCATCATAATTGTTATAATTATTGCTGCAGTTTTTTTTATTCTAATAGCTTTGCTGAAGTATATTATTTTCATATTTTTCTTTTTATGTGTAACGTTTTTTTTGTTTCCAAAAGGTATGTATGCAATTTCGTTTTATTTCCATATGATTTTAATATTTTCATAGACTTTCAAATTTCAACTGTTGTATTTACACGAGGGCTTTTTTTAAATTGAACTCTCGTAAAGCACTTCTCGATGCCTTGTCAACAATGGAAAATATTTTGTCGATTTCGCTTTTTTTATTTGATGATTTATGACCACAAACTTTAATAAATTCGCAATCTAACTTATCTATTATTTTGTAGAATTCTTGATATAGCTCAAAATTATTAAGACGTTTTTTATTTTTCGAATAGTAATTGTTCTGTTCAAGTTTAGCTCTTCTTCCAACTAAACCAACGATATTTTGAGAATCGGTAAAAACAATAATTTTGTTAAAATCTTCCTTAATGATATTTAAAGCCCATAATAATGTTTGCAATTCTAATTTAGTTGAGGATACATCTTCAAAACGCTTCAGTTTTACTTGCGATTTAATTAAATCAAAAGGAAGGTCAATATCCGAAACAGCAAGATAAGCTCCAAACCCATTTTTTGATTTTGTATTTACACTTCCGTCAGTAAATAAAAATAGCTTATTCATATTTCGGCAATTTATTTATCAAATTTTAAGATTGCAATATATAAAGAAATGGTTTATTAAATTAAACAAAAACAATCTGTTCTTAGCCTGATTAATTCATAAACTTTTTTTTCATAAACGTTTCTACAATTTTCATGCTCAAATATATTAACATTGATGAGTTTTAGTTAATTTTTTTATTCAATTTTAAATTTTACCGAATTTTATTTTGAATGATTCTAA
>JABHKC010000205.1 GCA_018692315.1 Bacteroidota bacterium
AAATATAAAAGAATAGAGAAATTTGGAGAAAACCACCCAGCTTGGGCTCTTGTTATGAATGATGAGGGATTAGGATTTATTAACAGTTCGGGTAAGGAAATAGTACAACCAAAATATAAAAGAATAGAGAAATTTGGAGAAAACCACCCAGCTTGGGCTCTTGTTATGAATGATGAGGGTTTAGGATTTATTAATAGTTTGGGGAAAGAAATTGTTCCAACGAAATACAATGAAATTGAAAAATTTGGAGAACTGCACCCAGAGTGGGCACTTGTAAAAAAAGACGATTTATGTGGTTTTATCAATACTTCTGGTAAAGAAATTGTAAATCCTCAATATGAAAAAATTGAAAGTGGGGAAAAAATTGAAGGTGTTAATGGAAACAAAAAATCAGAAATAAAAAAGCCTTAAATCGATTATCTCTTATAAATGTTTTCAAACATTACGAAACTTCTAAAAATGCAAACTTTGCCTTGTTTATATATTTTAATATGCTCATTTACAGAAGTAAACTCCACTATTAACATTTCTTAAGCCTTGAATTTTGCTATTTTTAGAAGTCCCTATTATATTTGTCCTGTTTTTTATAATGATGAAATAATATGATATTAAATTTTAAAACAGGAAAACTACCTCCAAATTTCATTTATTTAGGAATATTATTTCTTGGTGTAGGAGTTTGGAGAATTATACTATTAGACTGGATTGGAATAATATTTTTAGTAGTTTCCTTTTTTTTCCTATTTATTAAGTCAGGAATATTAATTGACGCAAGCAGGAAAAAACTAAAAATATACATAGGTTTTTTGGGAATAAAAAAGGGCAATTGGGAAGATATTAGTTCTGTAAAATACCTTCAAATAATTAAGATTACCGAGTCTCAAAGCATGAATGTTGTATCAATAGCTAGAAATAATAGCCAAATTGTTTATAAACTTATTTTAATAATGCCCAATAAAAAGATAGAAATTCTGAAAGGAGATAAGGACTTTATTAATAAAGTTGCTGAAAAAATAGAAGCTGAATTGCAAACTACTGTTTTAAATAATACTACTTGAAAATAAGAATACATAAAAATTTGAAATATGAATTTTAACGGAAAAAACATATTGATAACCGGAGGTTCAAGAGGAATTGGGAAAGCCTGTGCAATTGCATTTTCGAGATTAGGAGCAAAAGTTGCAATAAATTACAAATCTGACAAAAAAGCAGCAGAGCAAACTTTATCAGAGATGGAAGGCGATGATCATTTTGCTATAAAAGCAGATGTAAGTAAAGACAAGGATTTGCAAAAACTTTTCAGCGAATATGAGAGCCAATTCGAAAAGATTGACATTCTCGTAAATAATGCAGGAATTTATAAATACCACCCAATTGACGAAGTTGATTTCTCGGAGTGGAAAAAACTATGGAAAGAAACCATTGATGTAAATTTAATTGCATCGGCGAATTTATGTTTTTGGGCTTCTCAAAAAATGATAAAAAACGGAGGTGGGAAAATAGTTAATGTTTCGTCGAGAGGTGCATTTCGTGGCGAACCCAAGAACCCTGCTTATGGTGCCAGCAAAGCCGGACTAAATTCTATGAGTCAGTCATTGGCAAAAGCTTTGGCTAAATACAGAATTTTTGTTGGGGTAGTTGCTCCAGGATTTGTTGATACCGATATGGGAAACACCGCTTTAAGCGAAAGCGAAAAAATGAAATTGATTGAAGAATTGCCAATGAAACGAATGGCAACAGCCGAAGAAGTAGCTCATGCTGTATTGTTTCTTGCTTCCGATGGTGCTGAATATACCACAGGTACAATTATTGACGTTAATGGAGCTTCCTATTTGAGGACTTGAGAAATGTTACAAGTGGAAAGTTTGTAAACTTGAAAGTTTTCCACACCGTCATTCCCACGAAGGCAGGAATCTCTATGAGTTAGGTAAGTCCTTGAAGGGATTCCTGCCTTCGCAGGAATGAGTAAACTTTTAGTAAAATATATTTTTGGGATTAATTCCGGTTTCAAATAAAATATTAATTCAAAAAGTCAAAAAAAGATTTAGCCCTAAATATTATTACTTCACTATTTATTATAATTTATTAATTTAGCACAATTTTATTGTAGAAATATTTTTGAAAAAATGAAAGTTAAAGTTCTAAGATATACTCTTTTATTGGTTCTAATTACAACATTTTCTTATAATGTTAATTCTCAAATTAGCCTTGGACTTGGACCAACAAGCTATGTGTTCACAAATTCGCAAGATGCCAATTTTCATTATGGGGGTAATATTCGACTTTCTTATACTGAAGAAAAAATATTGGTAGATTTTGGATTTTCGTACTTTTTCCCTGTTATTACAAATATTCCGGACGTAGCACTCGAAAAAGATCCAAGTATTCATCTTTTTCCGAATCCATTAAATATTTATAATGCAGTTACAGGTCGTAGTATTGAAACTTTTCTGCATTGTCATTACTACTTTATTGGCATGTCTGATCGTGGCTTAGGAGTATATGGGCTTCTCGGAGCTGGTTATTTTTATTATGAGCAAGAATATAATCTTTCTTTTTTCGACCCAATTGAATATTATCCTGAAACTTACGTTGATGGAGTGGTAAATTCGAGCTATCAAATTACTGCAAATGCCGGCGGAGGAATCAAAACTGAGTTTCGCAGAACTTCTATTTTTGCCGAAACAAAATTTTCGCTTGCTACACAACTGAACAAAGATTATGGAAATGCAGTTCTTCTAAAACCATATTTTAGCTTTTCGTTAGGTCTTCGTTATCATCTAAAAATGCGAAAATCGTATTACGAAACAAAAGCAATGGGCAGAAACAAAAGAACTATCAAAAAAGAGCGCAAAAGAATCAGGAGGAAATAATAAATTTCGAATATTGAACACCGTTTTCGAATTCCAAATTTCTTTTATTCATCATTCAAAATTCATTATTGCTTATTCATTTTAAAATTACAACTGAATAATCAAAACCTCTTCTTTCTCCTCTCTTAATACATCTACTGTAACTGTTTCTCCGGCATTTAGCACTTTCAGGCGAGCCATATAATCATAAATATTCGAAACAGATTTCCCGTTCATTTTTATTATAATATCGCCATCCTTCATTCCGCCGCCAAATGCAGGTCCACCCTTTCTCACTACCTCAACTCTCAATCCATTGTTATCTGATTGAGCAAAATCTGGCATAATTCCTAAGGTAACTTTATATTTTCCGGCAGCTCCCGACCTACTTTTAGGGCCTGCTTCATTAAAAGTTAAACTTCTGTCTGTAAATGCAAAAGCAGATACCAAATCGTACGAAAAATCGGAGACTTCTTTCAGTCCCTCAAAATTGATTGCCCCTGTGGTGTCCTGAGGTGTATGATAGTCTTTATGTGCACCTGTGGAAATAAAAGATACCGGAATATCTTTGGCATAAAAGGAAGAATGGTCTGATGCACCATAACCTTCAGGCGATAAACTTAAATCTAAATCATAATTATTTGCAACAGATTTTATTATGGAATCTGCCTCAAATGAAGTACCAGTGCCGCCAATCAACAAGCTTCTTGAATCTGGTTTTAGCCTGCCAAGCATATCGAAATTTATCATTGCATCAATTTTATCAATTTCGATTAGAGGATTATTTACAAAATAGTTAGATCCAAGCAAACCCATTTCTTCGGCTCCAAATGCCATGAAAATAATATTCTTTTTCAGCAAATGTTTTTGCTCAGCAAATTTCCCTGCAAGTTCGATTACCGCTGCCACTCCCGATGCATTGTCGTCGGCTCCAAAATGAATTGCCGAAGTGTCGGGAACCCGCGAACCTGAGCCTTGCCCGCCCATGCCGAGATGGTCGTAGTGTGCTCCCACAACAATATATTCAGCATTTTTTTCATCGCAGGATAACAGTCCAATCACATTTTGTGTTTTCGCTTTGGTTTGAATTACTTCGGTGTTTGCCTCTACAATAGCATCAGTTTCGAAACTTTGAGTCTGTAGTTTGCCGGTAATATTTTCTTCCAGACTTTTTATAGTGTGGCCAGATTTTTTTAATATCATATCGACAATTTCTCGTTTGATATTAATTACCGAAATATTAGAATTTGCTTCACTTTTGTCGTAAAATAATGAAACAAGTGCATCTTTTTTATCGATTTTTTCGCCTGTAACAAATAAAACACCAATTGCGCCATGATCTTTTGCAATCAACACTTTTGTTCGTTCGTCGGCAAACTCAACAAATTTGCTTTTCGGATTGTCCATATCGGGATCTCCTCTCAAAATCATTACCCATTTGTCTTTTACATCAATGTTTGCATAATCGTCCCAAACTATGCTGTCGGTTTTAAGTGAAATTCCATAGCCTGCAAAAACTACTCTGGCTTTCGTCAAACAATTTTTCGTGAACGAAAATGGCACGAAATCTTCATTCAATTTCGCTGAAAAATCATTAATTTTCAAGTTGTTATTTTCGCCAAGCTCTATGTCTTTTATCACCTCAAATTTTTGGAAGGCACCTTCAGCCAATAGCTCTAATCCATAGTTTTGAAACTGTTGACGAATATAATTCGAAGCATAAAAATCTCCTTCGGTTCCGGGTTTTCTGCCAGCACATTCCTCCGATGCCAGATATAAAATATGCTCTTTTAATTCCGGAATAGTAATATCTAATACTGCTGAACTATTGACTGTGTTTTTTTCTAAATTTGCTGTGTTACATGCTGTTATTATCAGCATTACAAACAATATCAGTTTTATGTTTTTCATAAATATTCTTTTATATTTTTTGACAAATATATAAAAGATTGTTGTTGCAAAATTGAAATATTGAATGTGCTTTAAAGTGAATACAATCAAATTTTTTTCTATTTTTTTTTTTCACAAAATGGAAAATATTCACTTATCCAAGCCTGCACCCCTCCTTCAAGATTATAAACATTTAAGAAATTTTCGTTTTCTTGAAGGTATTCGACTACGGCGAGACTTTTTTCTCCAAATTCGCAGACTATAACAACTTTTCGATTTGCAGGAATTTCGTTCAGATTATCAAATAGATAGGAAACTTCATAACATTTGCCGCCAATATTGTAATCTTCGAATTGATGCTTTTCTCGAATGTCAATAATGTAAGGTTCCGATTTTTTTTGAATCAATTTATACAATTCATCTGGAGAAATACTATTTATTTTAGTTTCATTTTCCGGTTCGCAAAAGTCGAAATATTCGCCCAATTCAGTAACATTTGCAACTTCCGGATTACGCTTGAAAGTGATAATATTTGTACTAAAATTTAGAGCATCAATTTGCAATAATTTACCACTTAAAGTTTTTCCAATATCAAGAGCAATTTTTATGGCTTCGTTTGCTTGAATAGTTCCTATCATGCCAGGCATCACTCCGAGAACTCCAATTGTAGAACAAGTTGGCACATCGTCTGTTTCGGGTTGCTCCGGAAATAAGCATCGGTAGGTAGGTCCTCCTTTATAATTAAAAACCGAGGCTTGTCCGATGAATTTATAAATCGCACCAAAAACCAGTGGTTTACTAAGGATTACACAAGCATCGTTTATTAAATATCTTGTAGGAAAATTGTCGGAACCATCAATAATTATTTCGTAGTTGCTGAAAATTTCCAAAACATTTTCTCGGCTAAGTTTTGTATTATGAATTTCAAATTTCACAAAGGGATTTTGAGCGGAAAGTTTTTCCTTTGCAACTTTAACTTTTGGTTTACCAATATCGTTTGTGTCGAACAGAATTTGACGCTGAAGATTGCTTTCGCTAACAATATCGAAATCTACAATGCCAATTGTTCCTATTCCGGCAGCGCTGAGATATTGCAAAACCGGACAACCCAAACCACCGGCACCTACAACAAGAACTTTAGCATTTTTAAGTTTTTGCTGCCCCTTTAATCCAATTTCCGGCATTATTATATGCCTATTGTAACGTTGTAATTCTATATTGTTTAAAACCATTTTAATAGATTATAATTTTATGTTTTTTAGACCAAAGAATTATAGTTCTTATCGAATCCAATATTTCTATGAGACTAAAAAATAACACAAAATATTTCAAAGTACATTTTCAATTTTCAAGCACAAAAGTATAAGATTTCTCAAACTCAAATTTTATTGACTAAAGGGAACATCTAAAAATGCAAATTTCTTCGTTGTTTCGAAATTTTAAAATCCTCATTTACAATGGTAAACTGCGGTCTTAAAATTTCTTACGCCTTGAAATTTACTATTTTTAGAAGTCCCCTAAATGAACTATCAAATAGAATTTGTAGAATAAGCAAATATATTTTGCTATTAGAATATCTAATATTAGTTTTGTTTTGACTTTGTAAAAAATTTGAGGATGATGAAGTGGATAGAAAATATTAGAAATTATTCAACTATAATATATAAAGTAATATTATTTTTAGTAAGTATTGCAATTATAGTTTATCTGTTCCCGAAAGAGGGCAAATTCAGATATGAATTTCAGAAAGGAAAACCATGGCTACACGAAGATTTGATAGCTCCCATGGATTTTGCAATTCTAAAATCTGATATCGAAATTGAGCAACAAAAAGAAAGTATATTGAAGGATTTTTATCCATATTTTCAATTCGATGATAAAGCTCAAACCCTTCAATTCAAACAGTTTAATAATCATTTTGAAGATGTTTGGAAAAAGAATATAGAAGATTTTTTATCACAATTTTCAGATTCTTCCGAAGAGAAAACCAATTTCGATTCAATAAAAAATTCTTACTTGCTGTTTTATAAAAGCCTTTTAGATAAAATTTATGTGAAAGGAATTGTGAGCCACGATGAAATAAAAGAGCTAAACGAAAAAAGCAGATTGGTTCTCGTAATTGCAAATCATGCCGAAGAAGTCAAAGTATCGGAAGTATTTACCCCAAAATTAGCTTATGAATATTCTAAAGACGAGATTGAAAAATTTGCCGAACAAAACAGCGATACTTTAGTTGAACCTAAACTACTAAATCAAATAAATATTAACGAATTTATTCATCCTAATTTTTCTTACGACGAAGAAACTTCAAATAAAATAAAAGCTAACCTGACCGAAAATATTTCTGTAACCTACGGAATGGTGCAGTCTGGCGAACGAATAATCTCGAAAGGTGAGGTTGTACACGACGATGCTTATAAAATTCTGGAGTCTTTAAAAAAGGAGTTTGAAAGCTCTCTTGGAAATTCGAGCAATTATTATTTGATAATTTTTGGTCAAATTATTTTAATATTTTCTACCATTTTTATACTTTTTTTGTTTCTATTCAATTTCAGGAAAGAAATACTATACGATTGGCACAAAACATTTTTTATTTTATTAATAATTATTCTAATAATAAGCCTTGCAGTACTGATAATAAAAATTGAAAACATTAGTATTTATATTGTTCCTTTTGCAATATTGCCCATAATTTTACGCACATTCTACGATGCAAGATTAGCTCTGTTTATTCATATTATTTCTATTTTACTGATTGGTTTTTTAGCTCCAAATGGATTCGAGTTTGTTTTTCTTCAGTTTAGTACAGGTGTAGTTGCAATTTTCACTCTTGCAAACAACTACAAACGAGGACAGTTGTTTCTTTCAGCTTTAGTTGTATTTATTGCGTACAGTGTTTTATATCTAGGATTTGCAATTATTCAGGAAGGAAATTTCTCGGCAATAAATGTTTATAATTTTGCATGGTTTGCCATAAATAGCTTACTTCTTTTGTCATCATATCCATTGATTTATATTTTCGAAAAACTATTCGGTTTCATTTCAGAACAGTCGTTGATGGAACTTTCAGATACAAATAGTCCGCTTTTGCGAAAACTTGCTGAGGATGCTCCCGGTACTTTTCAACATTCCATTCAAGTGGCAAATTTGGCCGAAGCTGCAATCAGAAAAATTGGAGGGAATTCGCTACTTGCACGCACAGGAGCACTATATCACGATATTGGGAAAACCCAAAATCCGCAGTTTTTCATCGAAAATCAAACTTCAGACATAAATCCACACAAGGAAAAAAGTTTTGAAGAAAGTGCAATGATTATAATCAGCCATGTTACTGAGGGTGTGAGGATTGCTAAAAAGCACCGTTTACCGGCACAAATTATTGATTTTATAGAAACACATCATGGCAATTCTACGGTGCAATATTTCTACCGCTCGTTTATAAATGATAATCCCGAGGAAGATATCGACATAAGTAAATTTTCTTATCCCGGTCCAATTCCAATGTCGAAAGAGACAGTTGTAGTTATGATGGCTGATTCTATTGAAGCCGCTTCAAGAAGCTTGAAAAAAGTTAGCGAGAAAAATCTTATAGAACTGATTGACAATATAATAAATTATCAACTAAAAGAAGGTCAGTATGAAGATGCAGATGTAACATTCAAAGATATTTCTACAATTAAAGAGATATTTTTGTCGAAACTAAAAAACATCTATCATGCCCGTATCGAATATCCTAAATTGAAAAAAACTGAGGTTCAATAATTTCTGCCTTATTTGATAAGACCTATAGATTGATTCATGCTAAGGCTTTCCACAATCGAAATAAAAGTAATCAAAAAAAAATCCCCTTTGAGCGAACAAAGAGGATTTTTTTTCTAAATGGGAATATTTTACATCATTCCACCCATTCCACCCATTCCTGGATTCATTGGTGGCATAGCTGGTTCGCTTTCTTTTACATCTGCTAAAACACATTCGGTAGTTAGCAACATACCTGCAATAGAAGCTGCATTTTCGATAGCTACACGTGTAACTTTTGTAGGATCAATTACACCTGAGCGGAATAAGTTTTCAAATTTATTTGTTCGAGCATTATATCCAATTGCACTTTTGCTATTTTTGACTTGTTGAACAATAACTGAACCTTCAAGACCTGAATTTTCTACAATCTGGCGTAGTGGTTCTTCAACAGCTCTACGGATTATTGCAATACCTGTCTTTTGGTCTTCGTTTTCAATTTTAAGTTTTTCTAAGCCTTTTATTGAGCGAATAAGTGCTACTCCACCTCCTGGAACTATTCCTTCTTCAACAGCTGCACGAGTTGCACTAAGGGCATCTTCTACTCTTGCTTTTTTCTCTTTCATTTCAACTTCTGTTGCAGCACCAACATAAAGAACTGCTACACCGCCAGCCAATTTTGCTAATCTTTCTTGTAACTTTTCTTTATCGTAGTCTGAACTTGTTGTCTCGATTTGTGCTTTGATTTGAGAAATTCTTGCTCCGATATTTTCAGCATTTCCTGAACCGTTTACAACAATTGTATTGTCTTTATCAATTACAATTTTTTCGGCTCCACCAAGCATTTCTAATGTAGTTCCTTCAAGTTTTAATCCTTTCTCTTCCGAAATTACTGTTCCACCTGTCAAAATTGCAATATCTTCTAACATTTCTTTTCTTCTGTCGCCAAAACCAGGAGCTTTAACGGCTGCAATTTTTAATGAACCACGAATTTTGTTTACTACGAGAGTAGCTAATGCTTCGCCATCAATATCTTCAGCAATAATCATCAACGGACGACCTGATTGTGCAGCTGGTTCTAAAATTGGAAGCAAATCTTTCATTGTTGAAATTTTCTTGTCGTACATTAATATATACGGATTCTCAAGAACTGTTTCCATTTTTTCAGAATCGGTAATAAAATAAGGAGAAATATATCCTCTATCGAATTGCATACCTTCAACAACTTCAACATGAGTTTCTGTTCCTTTTGCTTCTTCTACTGTAATTACACCTTCTTTATTCACTTTATCCATTGCAGTTGCAACCAATTTTCCAATAGAACTATCGTTGTTTGCCGATACCGAAGCTACTTGCTCAATTTTACTAATATCATCACCAACTTCTTTAGAAAGAGATTTTAAGTTTTCTACAACTTTAGCAACAGCTTTGTCGATACCACGTTTCAAATCCATTGGATTTGCTCCGGCTGTAACATTTTTTAAGCCAACACTAATAATTGATTGTGCAAGAACTGTAGCGGTTGTAGTACCATCACCGGCATCGTCGTTGGTTTTAGAAGCAACTTCTTTTACCATCTGAGCTCCAAGATTTTCAATAGTTCCTTCGAGTTCAATTTCTTTTGCAACAGTTACCCCATCTTTGGTAATCAAAGGTGCACCAAATTTTTTATCAATAACAACATTTCTTCCTTTAGGTCCTAATGTTACTTTTACTGCATTTGCTAATTCGTCAACCCCTTTTTTTAATAAATCGCGAGCTTCTATATCAAATTTTATTTCTTTTGCCATTTTTTCTATTTTTCGACTTTTTAAACTTTATTTTACTTTTTTACTATTATGTACTAAATTATTGCAAGAACATCTGATTGAGACATTATTAAATATTTGTTTCCTTCAAATTCAAGCTCAGTACCAGAATATTTGCCGTATAAAACTTTATCTCCAACTTTCAATTCCATTTTCTCATCTGCAGTTCCTTGTCCTGCTGATACAATAGTTCCTCTTTGTGGTTTCTCTTGTGCTGAATCAGGAATAATAATTCCGCCAACTGTTTTTTGCTCAGCTTCCATTGGTTCAATCAATACTCTTGTTCCTAATGGTTTAATACTAATTTTTGTCATTTCTAATACATTATTTAATTATACATAAGTCAATTTTGGATCGGCATTTATCATATTTTATGCCAAAAATAAATTGATTTTTTTTGTTTGAAATAAAATATTGACGCATTTACTATACGCCTGTAATACAGAGCTTTATCTTTACGATTGTTTTGAATAATTGAAAATCATTTATGCATAATACGACATTTTTTCATTAGAGCAAAAACCTGTTTGCCCTGAAATTATGACAGTAATACAATAAATATCAACAAATTATAAGCTCACTAAAGTATTGTACAAAAAAAAATGTCAGCAAATATGACATGCTGACATTTCTTTTAAAACACAATATTTTTTTTATTCCCCTGCTGGAGGCGTTTCGTTTTCGGGAGTTGCAGTTTCAGGAGTTGCAGTTGGTAAATTAGGAATAGCTCCGGGTTGAGGTGCATTTTCTATTTGCTCTTGCATCAACGAAGTACTTACAATATCAGATTCGTTGCGAGGAATCGACATAGTAGCTACAAGACTGAAAACCAACAAAGAAATGGCTAAACCCCATGTGGCTTTTTCCAAAAAATCGGCAGTTTTTCTTACTCCCATTACCTGATTTGAAGAGGCAAAATTTGAAGCTAAGCCGCCACCTTTCGAATTTTGAACTAAAACAATTAATACAAGCAATACACTGGCAACTAATATTAATCCTGTTACTAAATAATACATATCTACTTTATTTATAAATTTTTAACAATATTTTCAACTTCTTTCTTTCGAGCCGCAAAATAAATGTTTTTTTGTGGATATTTCAAAATTAATTTATCATAAATTTTTAAGGCTTTAGAATAGTGTTTTTGCTTTATGTAAACCTTTGCTAATGTTTCGGTTATAAGATTGGGATCTTCCATTTCGCTCGCTTTTGACCTATCTATTTGCGTGCCGGCACGATTTTTTGACACTTCAATTCGTGGCGAATTTTTAATGAAAGCATCAATTAAAGACTTGCCATTGTCTTCTGTAACATCAGATTTCTCGAAATAATTATTCGAAGAATTTTGTGTTTCTAAATCAGGAAATTCTGAGAATCTGTCATTTGGTTGAGGTAAAACAGATTTTTCTGCTTCATTTTCAATATTAGATGATTCTTCCTCCTTTATGTGCGACTTGCTCTGATCTTTTTGTTGAGCAATTTTAGTTTCATCAATAAATTCTATCTCTGATTCTACAGGATTTTGTATATTTTTTTTTGGGTTTTCGCTTTCTAAGTTTGAATTAATATTTTCATTCGGCTCATTTTCGTCTGAATGTAAATCTTTTAAATATTTTAATCGTAATTCTTCCGCAATTTTTTGCTGTTGATTTCTTGCTTCAGAAATAGAAATTCTTTCATTCGAATCAACAGAATAATCTTTCAATTTATCGGACAGAAATTTGTTAGAATTTTCATCATTCAGCAAATAGAAAAGTTTTTTCCTGCTTGCAATATGGCTCGATGAAATCTTTAACTGCTTGTTAAACTTTATGTTATCTTGATTGTGCAGATTTTTCAGAAGCAGCAAATGAGCAGTCTGAAAATATGGATATTCTTTTATCAATTCAAATATTTTGAAAAGACTTGCTTCATCAAGTTTTTCAGGGAACTGCATATATTTGATAAAATCTGATCTATTCATGCTTTGATAATTGAAAACTCATTTTTTAGGGAGACTATTTTTATTTAAAAAAATCAATTATAATTTGGTTACCAATTTACTACGGCTTTATTAAAAATATCGTCAATAATTTGTTCAACTATTGTTTCGATTAAACTTTCTTCTACTGAGTTGAGTTCTTCGGAGCTAGAATAGTCTTCATACCTTTCGAAAGTTGTATCGAAATCGAATTGCGGATCTTTAGAATTAGTAAATATTACATGAATTTTTATAGTCAATCTGTTCGAAGCGGCTGTTTCATTGCTCTGAATATCAATAGGTTTTGTATTATAATCAACAATTTCTCCTTGAAAATGCAAATCGCCGGTTCCGTTTATTAATTCTAAACTAGTTTGCGACACGAACTTATCTTTCAAATCATCTGTCAGCTTTTGGCTTAAGCTTGGCTGAACAAGAGGCGCTTGATTCGGGAAATATTCTACAGAAACTGTTTTTGCATCGGCAGGAATTGAGGCTCCCGACAAAGAATAACTGATTTTACAACTTTGTGCAAAAATAATTATAAAAATAAGACTAAATGTCAGTTTGACAATTTTCATGTGCTTTGAAATTAGAAATTGGAAAATAGGAATTCACAAAACATAACAGAATACTCGACTTTACAAACTTTAAACTTTACAAACTTTATAATTTAAAACCTTCAACTTTACAAACTCAAATATCATACTCTTTTATTTTTCTATATAAAGTTCGTTCCGAAATACCTAAATCGAAGGCTGCATTTTTTCGTTTCCCATTGTGTTTTTTAAGTGCCTTTTTGATTAGCTCAATCTCCTTATCGACAATAGAAAGTGATTCTTCAACATAAATTTCAGTATCTTCAACATTATGTTCTTCAACAGGCTTTATGTCAATAGTTTCGTTTACAGAAGGTTTGGATTGAAAATCGTTTTGAATATTCTTAATTGTATTTGAATATTCGTCAGTTAGATTAATTTTTTCGGTACCATTTTCAATTATTTCATGAACAAGTTTTTTCAAATCGTTCATATCGTTTCCCATATCGTTCATGTTTTTTTTCATATCGAATAGAACCTGATATAAAATCTCACGCTCGTTGGCAAATGTTTTTTCATCGATAGATTTATTGTAAAGAGCTGGAAGTTTTGGCATTTGTTTATTTGGCAAATATTTCCTCATAGTGTCTGCCGAAATGTCTCTATTTTGTTCAATAACTGATATTTGTTCGGTAATATTCTTCAATTGCCTGACATTTCCGGGCCACCGGTATTTTTCTAATACCAAACGAGCTTCTTCGTTGAGCTTCACTGCCGGCATTCTGTAGCGCTCAGCAAAATCGTATGCAAATTTTCTGAATAGCAAATAAACATCTTGATTTCTTTCGCGAAGAGGCAAAATATTTATTGGTACCGAGTTAAGTCTGTAATATAGATCTTCGCGAAACTTATTATCATTTATTGCTTTTGGGATATCTAAATTTGTAGCTGCTATTATTCTAACTTCAGTTTTTTGAACAAGTGAAGAGCCAACTTTAATAAATTCGCCGGTTTCTAAAACTCTCAGCAACCGTACTTGTGTTGGTAGAGGTAATTCGCCAACTTCGTCGAGAAAAATTGTTCCTTTATCGGCTACTTCAAAATATCCTTTTCTATGGTCTGTTGCACCTGTAAATGCTCCTTTTTAGTGTCCAAAAAGCTCCGAGTCGATAGTTCCTTCCGGAATTGCACCACAATTCACCGCTATATATTTGCCATGTTTTCGAGTACTAAATTTGTGGATAATCTTAGGAAAAACCTCTTTACCAGTGCCACTTTCGCCACTTATCAATACCGACAAATCTGTTGGAGCTACCTGAAAGGCAATATCAATAGCTCGATGCAAACTTGCAGAATTTCCTAAAATCCCGAATCGTTGTTTTATTTTTTCAATATCCATAAAAGTATTAAAATCAATAATAATTGCAAATTTACAATATTTTGAAGAAACTGAAAATTTGTCGGTCTGTTGTATTCTGTATATAAATTTATTAAAAGTAATTGATTAGTTTATCATCAAGATAAATATCATTTTCAGAAGTGAAATATTTTTTACTTATTAGATTGTCAAAATTTGTAATATTTTTGTAATTTTACTTAATTTAACGAATTTTATTTTGATAATGTAAAAAATGGATGAGAATAATCCGATATCGAAAAATTTGATTCTTGCAAAAGAAAAACTCTTGCCACAAGAAGAAATGCTGGAAATTAGAACCCAAAATGCGGAACTAATAATTGGCATCCCTAAAGAGAACAGTGAAACTGAAAATAGGATTTGCCTTACTCCTCTTGATGTTGAATTATTAGTAAATAATGGCCATAAAGTTTTGATTCAATCTAATGCAGGAAATTCAATAAATTTTACAGATAAGGATTTTGCAGATTCTGGAGGAATTATAATAAACGAATTAGAAGAAGTTCTGAGAAGTGATATCATTTTGAAAGTTTCGCCATTATCAGAAAAAGAAATAGGTTTGCTTCGAGGAAATCAATTAATTATGTCTCCAATAAATATTGTTTCTCAAGACCAAAAATATTTTAGGAGTTTAATGCAAAAAAAACTAAGCGCAATTTCTTTCGAGTATTTAAAAGACAGAAATAATATTCATCCTATATTGCGTTCTATGAGCCAAATTGTTGGCAGTACTTCAATACTTATAGCTTCTGAATATTTGAGCAATGTACACAATGGCATTGGAAAAATGTTAGGAGGAATAACCGGCATAAATCCTACAGAAATTGTGATAATTGGAGCTGGAATTGCCGGCGAATATGCAGCCAAAACTGCCATCGGACTTGGAGCTTTAGTAAAAATATTTGATAAATCTTTTCTAAAATTAGAAAGACTACAAAACAACATAAAACATCCAATATTCACATCGGTTCTTCAGCCAAAAATTCTTAATAATGCTTTAAAAACTGCCGATGTTGTGATTGGTGCAATAAATCCTTCTATCAGCAATCGCAAGTTTTTCGTGAGCGAAGATATGGTTAAAAATATGAAAAGAGGCTCTGTAATTATTGATATTAGCATAGATCAAGGAGGGTGCTTTGAAACCTCTAAACTTACTGATCTTAAGAATCCTGTATATATTAAGCATGGTGTAGTTCATTATTGTGTACCTAACATTTCGTCAAGAGTTGGTCGAACTGCATCCTATGCTTTAAGTAATATTATTACGCCAATTTTGCTGAGTATTGCCGAAGCGGGAGGAATTAATAATTTATTGAGAAAAGAGAGCGGAATAAGAAATGGCACTTATATATATCGCGGTATGCTTACGAATTACGAAATTGGGGATAAATTCGACATTCCTGCAAAAGATTTTGACTTAATTATGGCAGCTTTATAAAAACTTAAATTTACTAAAATGAATATTGAATCGTTCAGAGAATATTGCTTATCGAAAAAAGGAGTAAGCGAATCATTCCCATTCGATGAAACAACTTTAGTTTTCAAAGTTTTGGACAAAATGTTCGCTTTAACTGATACTGAAAGTGATTTCAGGATAAATCTAAAATTTGATCCGGAAAAAGCTATTGAGCTTAGGGAGCAATACGAAGCAGTAATTCCGGGATACCATATGAGCAAAAAACACTGGAATACAATAATAATAGACGGCTCAATTCCTGACAGTATGCTTTCGAAATGGATAGATGGATCGTATAATATTATTGTTAGCAAAATGCCAAAGTATAAGCAAAAAGAACTCAGTAGTAATTGAATATTGAATATTGATTATTGAATATTGATTATTAATAATATTTTGCCAGCCCAATTTCCAAATTTAAATATTTCAAATGAAAAAAATCATAAGCTATTTTTTACAAGGACTTCTATACACGGTCCCACTTGCAGTTTCAATATATGTTTTAGTTGTTTCATTTTTATTTTTAGATAACTTAATTCCTATAGATATTCCTGGCATTGGACTTTTGGTTATTTTAGTTTTAGTTACTATTGTTGGATTTTTTGGGCAATTAATAATTACAAAACCTATTTATACATTTTTTGATGGCTTGCTGAAAAAAGCTCCATTGATAAAAATTGTTTATTCTGCTGTCAAAGATTTATTATCTGCCTTTGTAGGAAAAGAGAAAAAATTCAGAAATCCCGTTCTCGTAAAAATTAATGAACAAGCTTCGGTAGAACGACTTGGATTTATTACAGAAAAAGACTTATCGGAATTAGGTATCGAAAACAAAATTGCAGTCTATCTTCCAAGCTCTTATGGAGTTCTTGGCGAGTTAATTATTGTTCCGAAAGAAAATGTAAAACCATTAGACGTACATCCCGCAGAAATTATGAAGTTTATTGTTTCTGGTGGGGTTACTAAGATGTAGTTAAACTTCTACACGCTGATTTTACAACAACATGTTTGCATTTTGTCAGCAATAAACTCATGCTCTAATAAGATAACATTTACCAAAAAATAAAATTTTGAAACCAGACCAATCGGTCATATATTTGTAAAATGAAAGAAAATGGGAAAAGGGGAAAAATAATTAGGGTAGGCTTCGACTTATTTGACAAATTCGGTTACAATGGGACAAGCATTAATGAAATTATTAAAGTTGCGAGAATTCCGAAGGGCTCCTTCTATCATTATTTTGAAAGTAAAGAGGCTTTTATGATAGAAGTAATGAAAGATTACTCTTTCAAAGTTTGTGATTGTATTGACAATTATTTGAGAAATAAATCGATAGAACCTGACAAGCGAATAAAAAAAATGTATCACGATTTTGTTGAATCATATGAGAACACCGGAGCATTTCCTTATGGCTCCTTTGCCAGCAAGATAAACTCTGAGGTTGGAGATAAATATCCCAAAATAAGAAAATCATCTAATGAAGTTTATTGTCAAATAATTGAGTCTCATGCTTATTGCCTTAGGAAATCGAAACTAAATTCAAACATTCGATCTGCATTGAACAAGAATGAAATTGCTCAGACAATAGTTTATTGTTGGGAAGGCGCAGTTTTAAGAATGCAAAGCACAAGTAGAATTGAACCACTTCATCTGTTTCAGAATATACTTAATAATTATTTACTAAAAATTGATTAGAAATAAATTCAAACCAACTAGTTAATCAAAAATGTTTATCATATAAACCTAAAAAAATGAAAAAAAACTTACTTCTTATTATTACAATTATTTTTGCATTATCACTTTCCAAAATTGGAAATAGTCAGGCATTAAGTGGAACTTATACTATTGGAATAGACAGTTCTGATTATGTGTCTTTATCTGCGGCAGTTGCCGATTTGGTTGCGAATGGAGTTTCCGACCATGTAGTTTTTAATATCCGGCCGGGGCAGTATATCGAGAGCTTTTCTATTGGCTCGGTAACAGATGTTTCACCTACAAGAACTATCACTTTTCAATCGGAAACCGGCGATAGTTCAGATGTAGAAATAACAAATCTGCTTACTTCAACAGCTTTGGTACAACTTTCTGGTGTTGATTATATAACTTTTCAAAACCTGACGTTTAAGATAGCCTCCGGAAGCTACATTGGCAAACTTATTCAAATAAACAGTGGATCGAACAATGTTTCGCTTCTGAACAACCGTTTTCTCGGTGTTGCTTTTGGAACTACAAGCACAGACGATGCAATTATCTACTCCGCAAGTGGTGCCAACGATAATATTTCAATTATCAATAATTATTTTGAATATGGCAGCTATGGTATTTATTTCTACGGTAGTAGCAGCACAAGTTCTTACTGTGACTATATGACAATTGAGGATAACCATTTCTTCAATCAGTTTTATTATTCTATTGAGTTGAAATATCACTATTACCTTTCGGTGAAAAACAATTTCATTGAAACTAATACTATAAATTCTTCATATAGAGCTATTTCCTGTTCATATTGTAATAGCGGAACTGATATTTCGCACAACAAATTTGTATATACCGGAACCAGTACCCTTTCTTCCTCATACGGTTTGTATATGTACTATTGCTCATCAAGTTTAAAAATTGATAAAAACGAGATATTATTTGGCGACTATTCGGGCAGATACGGTATGTATTTTAGTGAATGCAGCAGTGCAGATGTAGCTAACAATCTGGTTTTGAACGGATACAACTCGAGTTCATATACGGTTTATGTTTACAATTCTGACTATTTCGATTTTTATTACAACACATTCAAACAAAAAAGTACATCGAGTAGTGGAGCAACCATTTACTACAGAGACAGTTACTATAACAACTCAAAGAATAACATTTTTTACAATTCAGGAAGTGGCTATGCTGTATATATGTACAATTATAGTAGTTCAAATTTTTCGAGCTGCGATTACAATTGTTTGTATTCTTCAGGAAGTTATCCTGTTTATAGAGATGGAAACCAGAGCTTTAGTCAGTGGCAATCTTATTGGGGCAATTTTTCAGTAAATGAAGACCCATTTTTTGAAAGCGATTCAGATTTTGTGTCCCGTCAGTATTTGCTCGACAATGCTGGAATTCCCGTGCCCGGAATTAATGATGACTTTATTGGAAATCCACGGCCAATTACAAATCCTGATATTGGAGCTTTTGAATTTTCGGCTCCGGCCAACGATGCTGGAGTTTCTGAAATTGATGCAAGTTCTATTCTTTGTGATAATAATGGTGGAGCAGAAAGTGTTTTTGTGAAAATTCAAAACTTTGGCACAAGTCAATTGACGAGCCTTACAATAAATTGGGATGTGGACGGTATAGTTCAAACACCTTATCAATGGACAGGCAGCTTAAATCAAGGCGTAGAAAGTGATTTCTTAAATATTGGAAGCTATAATTTCGCTATTGGCTCGTCTCATACGATTTCGGCATGGACAAGTTTACCAAACAATATCGCCGAAGGATTTTCTTTTAACGACTTAGCTTCATCATCAGCTTATCATTTATCCCTTTCCGGAAATTACACTATAGGCGGAACTTCTCCTGATTTTACAAGTATTTCGGAAGCAATAAATGCTATGACAAACGGTGGGATATGCGGAGCTGTTGTCTTCAATATTCGTCAGGGAACTTACTATGGAAATATTTCAATTTCATCTATCACAGGTAGTTCAAGCACAAATACAATTACCTTTAAATCGGAAAGTGGTGATAGCACCGATGTAATACTTACAAATTCAGCATCAAGCGACGCATTGATAACTTTGAACGGAGTTAATAATATCACTTTCAAAAATCTATCATTCGAAGTTGGAGCAGGAAGCACCTCCGGAAGATTATTATATTTAGTTAGCGGAAGCAACAATATTAACATCGAAAACAACTATTTCAATGGCTCAACAATTGGAAGCACAGGAACCGAAAATGCTGTGATTTATTCGGCAAGTGGAGCAAACGACTATGTTGTTATAAAAAATAATCGGATTGAAAATGGCAGCTACGGAATATATTTCTACGGAAGTAGCAGCACAAGCAGCTATTGCGACTATTTTAGGGTTGAGAATAACTATTTCAAAAATCAGGTAATAACAGGATTGGAGCTAAAATATCATTACTATTTGACTATAGAAGACAATCTTTTCGAAACCAATACAACACAAAGCAGCTATAAATTTATGTATTTATACTATTGTTCCGGATATTCGAATGTTATAGAAAACGAAATGATTTATACCGGCACAAGCACTATGTCAAGTTCTTACGGCATACATCTGTATTATTGC
This sequence comes from Bacteroidota bacterium, assembly GCA_018692315.1. Classification (NCBI taxonomy): domain Bacteria; kingdom Pseudomonadati; phylum Bacteroidota; species Bacteroidota bacterium. Next base: position 19,965 of record JABHKC010000205.1, read on the forward strand.
GATTATCCAAAAGTTGAGAAAAACATTATTGAATATGGGACAAACTCAGGGCGTTACGGTTTGTACGTGTATGAATGTAGTTATGGTACAATTGCCAATAATTTAGTTCATGTGGGATACAATTCCAGTTCTTATTGTATGTATATGTATTATGCTGACTATATGGATGTTTATTACAATACTTTCAAATTAACCTCAAGTTCGTCGAGCGGAAGCGTACTTTATATGCGAGATTCTTATTATATAGAATCCAAAAACAACATATTTTATAATTCTGGTTCGGGCTATGCTTATTATTTATATAATTATTATTCAAGCTATTTTACCAGTTCCGATTTTAATTGCTTATATACAAATGGCTCTTACCCTGTATATACTAGTAGCAATCAGACATTTAGTCAATGGCAATCTTATTGGGATAATAATTCTATTGAAGCCAATCCTCATTTCGAGAACGACACTTCCTTTTTTACTCAGCAGTACATTATGGACGGTGCCGGTGTGCCTGTTGCAGGAATTGGCGACGATTTTTATGGAAACCCACGACCTTTGTCGCAACCAGATATAGGAGCATTTGAATTTATAATTCCTGAAAACGATGCTGGAATAATTGACATCAACAACAACCTGGAACTTTGCGACAATAATGGAGCAGCCGAAATTATTATGGTCGATTTTAAAAATTACGGCACAGATACTCTAAATTCTGTAACTATAAACTGGATAGTAAACGGCAATATGCAAACTCCTTTCCAGTGGACTGGTTCTCTGCTGCAAGGCGAGGAAATTTATGATATAGTAGTAGGTACATACCAATTTGATATTGGTGTCTCAAATTCAATAAAATCATGGACAAGCAACCCAAACTCTTCAGCCGAAGGTTTTGTCTATAATGACACTTTAGAGATTGCCGGTACACATTTGGCTTTGGCAGGAAATTATACAATCGGAGGAACCAATCCGGATTTCTCTACCATTAATGAAGGAATTACTGCACTAAATTATGGAGGAATTTGTGATTCAGTAATTTTTAATATTGCTCCGGGCGATTATTACGAAGAAATATATTTAAACTCTATTCAAGGAAATTCTACATATAACCCAATTATTTTTCAGTCTTCGACAGGCGATAGCTCCGATGTGAATATTTTTCACCTTCTCACCAGCAATGCACTTGTAACACTCAATGGGGCAAATTATATAACTTTCAGAAATCTTGGTTTCCAAATAGGATCTGGAAGTAGTATCGGAAAACTCTTTCAAGTAAACAGCAGTAGCTCTTATATTAATATCGAAAACAATCTTCTTACAGGCTCATCAACAGGTTCTACGGGCACAGAAAACGCTTTAATTTACTCAAGTACAGGAGCAAACGATTATATAAAAGTTAGAAACAACAGATTCGAAAATGGAAGTTACGGCGTTTATTTTTATGGAAGTTCAAGCACTAGCTCTTATTGCGATTATTTTACATTAGATGGGAATTTGTTTAGAAACCAGACAATTAGAGGAATTGAACTTAAATATCATTATTATTCTGATATTAGAAATAATTATTTTGAAACCAATACAAATGAAAGTTCATTTCAATTTATTCATTTAAATTATTGTAATTATTCCGATATAATTCACAATGACATTAGATATACTGGAACATCCAGTATGTCAAGCTCTTATGCTATCTATTTATATTATTGTAATTATAGTTTTAATATTGAGAAAAATACTGTTTTTTATGGCTCAAATTCAGGAAGATACGGAATATATCTCTATGAGTCGGAAAATGGAAAAATTGCAAACAATATGATTCAGCTTGGCTATAATTCGAGCTCATATTGCGTTTATATGTATTATAGCGATTATTGCGATTTTTACTATAATACATTTAAACTTACTTCGTCCTCGTCGAGCGGAAGTGTTTTCTATATGAGAGATTCATATTACATTAATTCTAAAAACAATATTTTTTACAACTCCGGTTCGGGTTATGCTTATTATTTATACAATTATTATTCGAGCTTTTTCACCAGTTCAGACAACAATTGCTTCTACACAAATGGAAGCTATCCGGTTTATACAAGTAGTAATCAAACATTTAGCCAGTGGCAATCTTATTGGGACAGTAATTCCATTGAATGCGATCCGGTTTTTGAGCATGACTCAATTTTTCTTTCACGGCAATATTTAATAGATGGTGCAGGTATTCCCATCGCAGGTGTTAGCGACGATTACAATGGAAATTTAAGGCCAACTACCAATCCAGATATTGGAGTTTACGAATTTGACATTCCTGACTCAGATGCAGGAATCTATGAAATTGCAACAAGTTCAATATTATGCGACAATTATTTGAATGATGAAAGCATAATTGTAAAAATAAAAAATTTCGGTGTGGACACTTTAACTTCAGTTTTCTTATCGCATGAGGTAAATGCTAATATTCAATTAGCCTATGCCTGGACAGGAAACTTAGCTCAAGGAGAAGTAAGCGACGATATTGTAATTGGAACATATAACTTTTCAATTGGCAGTTCGAATACCATAAAAGCATGGACATCTTTCCCAAACAATAACACAGAGGGTTATGCTTACAACGACACTTTACAAACGAGTCCAACACATTTAGCCCTGAACGGAAATTATTCTATCGGTGGATTAAATCCAGATTTCACAACAATTTCTGAAGCAATCACTGCTTTAAATTCTGGTGGAGTATGCGGACCAGTAGTTTTTAACATCCGCCAAGGAACATATTATGAAGACATGTATTTTGGAAGTATAACGGGAACTTCATCATCAAATACTATCAGTTTCCAGAGTGAAAGCGGAGATTATAACGATGTTATTGTAAGCAATTTTTTGAGTTCATCTGCATTAGTTCAACTAAATGGCTCTGATTATATCAATTTCCGCAATATGACATTCGAAGTAGGTTCAGGTAGCAATATTGGGAAACTATTCAGTTTTGCCAGTAATAGCGATAATATTATGCTTGAAGGAAATCGTTTTAAAGGTTCAACAAACGGTAGTACAAGCACAGACAATGCGATAATGTATTCATCTTCAGGCGAAAACAATAATATTGAGTTTCACAATAATATTTTCGAAGATGGAAGTTATGGTATTTATTTTTATGGAAGCTCAAGTTCATCGTACTATTGTGATTATATGACAATTAAAGAAAACTCATTTTTCAATCAGGAATACAGGTCTATTGAAATGAAATATCATAATTACGCATCTATTGATAGCAATTATTTCGAAACCAACTCTATAGAATCATATTTCAGATTTATTTATATGAGTTATAGTGATTATAATGATATTCACTCGAATGAAATGCTATACACCGGAACAAGTTCTATGTCGAGTGCTGCCGGGATTTATTTGGAATATTGTGATAATTCACCCTCAATTCAAAAAAATTCTATCATTTTTGGACAAAATAGTGGTCGTTATGGAATTTATATATATTACAGTGATTATTCCTTAGTTGCAAATAATCTAATACAAGTAGGTTATAATTCAAGCACTTACGGAATTTATATTGATGATTCGAACTACAACGATTTTTATTACAACAACATAAATGTTTCGAGTACAAGCAGCTCAAGTTCAGCTATATATGTTAGAGATTCATATTATATGAATTTTAAAAACAACATATTTGCAAACACAGGCACCGGATATGCAATGTATTTATATAATTATTATAGTAGCGTATTTTCCGGAGGTGGCTCAGATTATAATTGCTTTTGGACAAATGGAAGCAATTTAGTTTATGGAAGTTCATCTTATAGCACACTAAGCCAGTGGCAGGCATACAGCTACGATTTAAACTCAATAAATGTATCGCCGGATTATTTTGCAACAACAAATTTAAGAACCTGTAATTCGAATCTTTATGCTGCCGGAGTACAAGTTCCCGGAATTCCGGATGACTATGATGGAGTTGCCAGAAATTACTACAATCCTTCTATTGGAGCTTTTGAATTAGATACTGCATATATTGTAAATCTTGGCAGCGACCTAATTATTTGCTCAGGAAGTTCAGCAACTATAAATGCCGGAGCATACGGAACATCTTACATTTGGTCAACCGGTGATACTACTCAGACAATTACAGTTTTCCAAAGTGGCACTTATTCCGTTTCTGTAACCAATCCTTGCGGTCTTTCTGTTGATACAATTTTAGTAAGCGAATCTTCTTCAAACCTAATAGTTGATCTGGGCTCTGATACTACAATTTGCGAAGGTTCTCCCCTATCGCTCGATGCTGGAAATTCGGGCTCGGTCTATTCATGGTCGAATGGAGGCACTTCACAAATACAAATAATTAGTACTACAGGATATTATTCTGTAACTGTTACAAACCAATGTGGTACACAAAATGCCGATATTAATATTTTGGTCAGCAATATATTGGCAAGTGCCGGACCTGACCAAAGTATAAATTATCCGAATAGTGCAAATCTAATTGCTACAGCTACTGGCGGTTTTCCACCATATAGCTATAGCTGGCAACCCGGAAATCTGACAAGTCAAACCATCACAGTATCTCCATCTATGTCAACAACCTATTATTTGCAAATTACAGATAATGTTGGCTGTACTTCAGATGACGATGTATTTATTGATGTACAAGGAGGTAGTACCATAACTGCTAATGCTGGTCCGGATGCTTCTGTTTGTGTTGGTAATAGCATCACTTTGTCAGGAAGTGCTTTTGGCGGAACCGGTGCTTATTCATTTGAATGGTCTCCCGGCGGTTTCACAGGACAAACAATCAGTGTTAGCCCAACTATTGCTACTATTTATACTTTAACAGTTACTGACAGTATTGCCCAAACAAGTTCAACCGACCAAGTGATAGTTACCGTTAATTTTAATCCGATTGCAAATGCCGGAGTTGATCAATTTATTTGTACAGGCGAAATTGCAACATTAAACGCAACCGCATCAGGAAGTTTGAGCTACAGTTACATTTGGGAACCCGGAAATCTTGTTGGACAAGTAGTTCAAGTTAGCCCAACAGTTACAACTCCATATATATTGACAGTAATAGATGAAAATTCATGTACTGGCACCGACCAAATGACTGTTAGCCTTCTGCCAAATCCTGTTGTAGATCCAGGTCTTCCTCAAGAAATTTGTGCCGGCGATAGTGTAGTTCTAAATGCTTATGCAAGCAATGGCGGCGGTGGTTATATTTACGAATGGAATCCGGGAACAATTTCAGGATCATCTGTTGTAGTTTCTCCACTCGCAACAACTACATTTACAATTTCAGTTTCTGATGTAAATAACTGTTCAAGTTCTGCAGATGTACTTGTTACTGTTAATAATATTCCTGTTGTAAATGCTGGTATTCCGCAAACAACATGCTCTGGTGGTCAGATAAACCTTTCGGGAATTGCAGTTGGAGGAGCCGGTGGTTATTCATATGAATGGAATCCAGGAAGTTTCTCAGGACAATCAATTCAAATAACTCCTTCAGCAACTACAACATTTTCTTTATTAGCAACCGATATGAATGGCTGTACAGGAAATTCAGAAGTTACTATCTATGTAAATGATAGTCCGGTGGCAAATGCAGGAATCGACCAAAACATAAATGTAGGCAGTTCAACAACATTAAATGCAAGTGCTACAGGTGGCGATGGCAATTATATTTATATATGGACACCAGGAAATATGATTGGACAGTCGGTGATGCTTAGTCCAACAGCAACCACAACATTCAACTTGATGGTTACTGATGGTAACAATTGCTCCGGCTCAGACGATATTACTATTTTTGTATCAAGTGCCGGACTATCTGCCGATGCAGGACCAGATCAGGAAATTTGCGATGGCAATTCAGTAATATTAAACGCTTTAGCAACGGGAGGTTCCGGATCATATAGTTTCGATTGGATGCCCGGCAATCTAAGCGGTCAAAGCATTTCTGTTTCACCGGCAATTTCCACTGTTTATACTTTAACAATTACCGATCAGACAAATAGCGAAATTGCAATCGACCAAATCATAGTAACTGTAAATCCTGTTCCGATTGCAAATGCAGGTTTTCCTCAGATAGTTTGTAGCGGAGAATCGGTAACTCTATCAGGTATAGTCTCCGGTGGCAGTGGCGGGAATTCTTTTTTATGGCTACCTGGAAATTACTCAAGTCAGACTATAAATATAAATCCTTCTGTAACAACTTCATATTATTTTTCTGTAACTGATTCTAACAATTGTAGCGGAACAGATAATGTATTGATAACTGTAAACGAACTTCCGGTTGTGAATGCAGGATTTCCGCAAACTTCATGCCTTGGCGACATAGTAAGTTTAAATGGACTCGCAATTGGAGGTGCAGGGAGTTACGATTATATCTGGAATCCGGGAGGTTTTACAAGTCAAAGTATAGAAATTACTCCGGCAGCTACACAAACCTTTGTTCTTTCGGCAACAGACACAAACGGATGTATAGGCACAGGCGAAGTTTTAATTACAATTAATGATGTGCCAATTGCTAATGCTGGAGCGGACCAGTCGATAGTTATTGGAGGAACCGCTACTTTATCGGGAATTGCAAGTGGTGGCGATGGAAATTACACTTATGTTTGGACGCCAGGAAACTATATTGGGCAAACTGTTAATGTATATCCAAGTGTAACAACAATGTACACCTTAAATGTTACAGACGGTAATTCTTGTACAGGAACAGACGATATGACAGTTACGGTTGGAAGTTCAGTAATGATTGTAAATGCCGGCATCGACAAAGTAATATGTAAAGACCAAACTGCAATTCTTAGTGCAAGTGTTTCAGGAGGTTCAGGAAATAATTCCTTTTTGTGGACACCTGGAAATTATACTAGCGAAACCATTATTGTAAGTCCTTTGATTACAACTACATATACGCTGATGGTAACGGATTTGTCAAATTCTAATCAGGTATCAGACGACGTAATGCTAACAGTTCATGAAAATCCACCAATGCCAACAATTACTCAAAGAGGTGATTCATTATTAACTATTTCCGGATATTCCTATAATTGGTATTTTAATGGGAATCTGCTTACAGAAACGGAAAATGAAATTCTCGCTCTTGTTTCCGGTGTATATTTTGTTGAAATAATAAACGAAAATGGATGTTCTTCGGTTTCGCAAGTATATGATATTTCTGTGATAGGAATTGATAATACTGAATTGACAACTCTTTTCAAGATTTATCCAAATCCGAATAATGGCGAATTTTTTATTGAAATCCACAATATCAATTCTTTAAATATAGATGTCAAAATTCATAATGTTCTTGGCGAAATTGTGTATTCTGAACAAATTTCATCACATACCAACAATTATAAAAATAGCATCAACCTAAGCAACAATCCGAAAGGAGTATATTTTGTAACAATCAAAACTGACGATAATGTTTTTGTTGGGCAGTTGGTTTTGCAATAAACAAAAACCTTATATTTACATACCTTAGAAATTGTGTTAATGCAGACCTGACAGGTTTTTGAAACCTGTCAGGTGGGGTGCAAAAATCCATTTTATAACTTCGTTCCATTTTTCATTCAACTGCTTTACAGTTGTTGATTGATTGGGAGGCTCTATTTCTATAAACATTTCAGTCCTATGGACTGTTAATCAAGCTGGGAGAGCTTATATGTTTATAGTAACAAAATAACCAAGCAAACTCAATACCCCAGCAGGGAACAATAGAAAACAGTAAGAAAATCACATATTTACCTTATCCTATAATTGATTGAATTATTGTCTAAAATATGGCGGCTAATAATAGTGACTGTCAATTTTTCTTTCTTCTTTCATGGTTTTCCAAAATTGTCTTATTTCAATACGTTTCGGCTCTTTGATATTTATTACTCCGTATCCATTTTGTAATTTATCAATCGCTTGCTCTAATTTGAATTTACTGCTCGGTGTTCCTACAAAAGGTTCAATTATTCTGTAGTCTTTGTTTTTAACGTTTAGACAAATCGGTATTTTAACTTGTGATGAAAAATCAAAATCTTTTTGTCTGTAATCGTCTGCACCTTGCGAAAGCATTATTACTACAACTCCTTTTGACCTTACAATTCTTAGCATTTCTTGAAGTGCTACTCTTGCATTTTTGTTTTTTAAATAAACATGAGCTTCGTCAACTACAACAATATAACGCAAAGGTTTTATTCTGTTTTCGTCTGGTTGAGTATCCGTAGCATTACTGAAAACATTTAATAAATATTTTAAAGTAAAAAAGACTGTTAATTGGCGAACAGTTTCAGGAATGCTACTTGGTAAATTCAAGTATATGTTTTGATTGTAAATTTTTTCATTAGGATTTGTTGGAACAGCAAAAATACCTCTCGATAATTTATCAAAAATATCAATTAGTGTATCAGGTTTTAACTTAGTTTCTTCATAATATAAAAGTAAACAATCATAAATATCTTCAATTGTTGGAATAGAATTTTTATTCTCTTCAAAATAATCTCGAATAACTTTTCTTAGATTTAAACCTTGTTTTGTTCCTAAATTAGCTAATCCGCAAAGAATATCAGAAAAAGTAAGAATTTGATTATCTCTTATATCGTCATCTTTTGAATTAATAATACTTAAAGGATTAAACTCGTAGTTATCTTTAAGTACATCAACAAATTGGCAATTTGTTTTTTCTAAGAAAGTTGTTAGTTTTTCCTTTTGTTCTCCTTTGTAATCAAAGAAAATGAAATTAATATTATTTTCACTTTGTTTTGATATATGATATAAAACATCTTTGATTAACTCTGTTTTACCTGAGCCAGTCATACCTGCAATTGCAATATGGTTACTATCAAACTCATTTAAGTCGTTTAATCTGATTTTAACTGGTTCATTTTTTTCGTCTGTGCCAAGCTCAAATTCTATTAATTCTTTACTTTCTTTAAGATTAGCATTTTCAGTTGTTTGAACATTTATTTTCGGCTTGTTTGACAAAATACTTAATCCGTCTTTTACCATTTTCATTAAATAGTTCACATGATAACCGCCTGCTATGTTCTTATTTTCTAAATCGTTGTTTATTTTTTCAAGTCCAAAATCTAAGTGTGAACGAAATAGTTTTGAAAACTCATCTTCATATAATAAACGTCCATAATGTTCGTCTAAAAGAGCTTTGAATATCACATAATTAGAGCGATTGCCTATTGATGTACCGAACAGACCTCTATCATCACGCCAGTCCCTACCGTCAGCACTTGGAATATTTGCATTTTCCAAATCGAAACGTTTTCCAAGTTGTAAACTAAACGAAAATGCAATTCGGGGAACGATACCTTCAAATTTAAAATTGTAAAGGTCTTTTATTTTTTCGATGAGTTCATCGTTTCTTTTGCTTATTCTAATTCTCATAACTTTGGAAATATCCGTTTTGAATTGTAGTTCTATTATTTTTATTTACTAATAAATACGCACTTGATACATTTTTCTCAATCTGTTTAAATCGAGAAGGCGGAATTTCATTATTAGTAGCTAAAATCACAACCTGTTTAGCTAAATCAGGATAATACGATAACAAAACATTGTTAATATGCTCATGGTCAAGTCTGCCAAGTGGTGTGTCTATAAATATCGGAAAATCTTGTATCGCTTCATTTAACATTGCTTTAATTAAACATGATATATAAAGTTGCTTTTCTCCCTGTGATAGTGTTTCTTTTGGTATCGGATTGCCATCCGAATTATACAAAGTAACTTTTAATCCTCCATTTTCTGGTAATGCGTGAACTTTTACATCTTCGATAAACAGATTTTCAGATTGTAGTTTGTGCATTAATGTTTGAAGTTCTGCGAAAATATTTTTGCCTAAATTATTTTCCTTCGCTTTTTTCTGCTTTTCAATAAACAAGTTGAGAACTTTTATGTAATTGTTTGTCGCTTCTAATTTCTTTTTCAATTTATCTCTGGTTTCAACTTTATTGCTGAGTACTTCAAGTTTTTGATTGAATTTTGATATATCCTTTTTTAGTTTAGTAATTTCATTTTCCAATGCTCCTTTTTGGATATTGAGTTTATCAATTTTGGTTTGAGTATCTTCTCTTTTTGTAGAAAACTCCAAAATAGTTTCGTCTTGTAAATCTGCATCTATCTGACGAATAGTAGTTTCTAATTCTTGTATTTCATTTTTTGTTCTGTTGTAGCCTTCAATAGTTTGCTGTATAATTTCTTTTGATTGCTGTAAAATAATGTTGTATGCTTCTTTAATTAATTCTTTATCAACATTATTTAAGTCGTGTTCAAATTGTAATTCGGTATTTTTACTATCAACCTTAAAAATACTTTTATACAATTCTTGTGCTTTGTTGTAATAAAAAGTTTTTGCTTTGAAAGTCATACTTTCCTCATTTGGCGATTTATTGAAAAGGGTTTCAATAAATTCATCAAATTGTTCTAGCAAATTATTTGTAGTTTCTTTCGATAATTTTTGTTTATCCTGTTGGTTGATATGTTCAAAAACTTCTTCTAAAGAACTTGATGCTATTGCAAATGGTAAAATCTCGCTTAATTCATTGAATTTTTTTTCATATTCTTTTTCGCTTGTCAATAAAACATCTTTTCTTTTTGTCAATTCTTCACGATTGTAATTCCGTAAAGCCTTTTTACTGTGCTGGTTTAAAAAGTTGTCGTATTCTTTTAATTGAATTTTTGCTTTCTGAATTTCTTCCTCTATTTCCAGAATTTTATATTCAAAATCATCAATTTTGTTTTCACTTAATTTTATTGCATCTTCGGTATTGATAATTTGTTCCCTAATATTTTCGGTTGCTCCTTCCTTTTTTAAGTTTTTAGAATAAACTTCTAAGTCTGAAACAAGTCCTTCATAAATATCTAAACCAAGTAACTTACCAAGAGCATCGTTCATAAATTCGCCCTCTTCTTTTGTGGTTAGTTCGGCAAGACTCGCAATTTTTTCTGCATCAAAAAATACGAATTTAGCCGCTTCAAGTGGCACAATGTAATCATTAATGAAATCAATTTTTTCATCATCAGTTGTAAATACATTTTCTTCTGTTTCCTGAAATGTTATTTCCAAGTTATCACGCATAGTGTTTATATCAAATTCGCGTTTTATTTTACATTTTGTATAAACATTATCAAAGCTGTTTTCTTTTGGAATTTCAATTTCATCAATGTATAATTCGACAAAGAAATTTGACTTACCTTCTTTTTCGGCCTCCCAGTTAAGTGTTTGCTTAATAAATTGAGAAAAATTCTTTTCCTTTTTTATTTCTTTTTTAAAATTTTCATCAATGAATTCTATTTTATCACCGTATAAACACCAAACTAATGCAAGTAAAAAATTGGTTTTCCCAAAACCATTTTTTCCACCAATTAGTATTAGATTTTTATCATGGCTTGTTGACAAATCAGCAATATTTCTAAAGTTTCCTTAATTTTTCAATTCAAAACTTCTCTACGCTACAATTAACAAAGCATAACGAATTTTCAGAAGTGGAAGTTACCTTTTTATAAAAAGGAGTCTCAATAATTGTATATTTACTTGACTAAAAATA
>JABHKC010000206.1 GCA_018692315.1 Bacteroidota bacterium
CTGGCTGATTATTTTTGTTGCGGAATTACTGCCAAATTGAATATCAATTTTTATTTTCAAAAAATATTTCTATTTTTGAAATTTTTATTGAACATCAAGGTGGGTGTCCGCATACGCTTATGCTGGGCACACACAAAAAATATAGTGAATTTGACTGATATTGCTAAATATGAAGATTAAAGCAAGAAATAAAATTAGCAGCAAATTGGAAATGAAGTGTTTCAAAATACCAAACACACTATATTAAAACCATTGATAAGATGATATAATTATTAAGAAATAATTATATTTGAAAAATGAAATTAGAAATAGTTTAATTGATAAAGAAATTAAAAAAAATAATAAAGAAATAAACGGAATTTTCCGTTTATACTAATGTTACAGGTAATTTTAACGACCATGATATATGGAAAAAGACAGCATAGAATATTTTGTAAATAAATCAAAAGACTTAATAAAAGAGCAATTTGACAGTTTTGTTGCCACACATTCTAAAGCTGCAACTATCACTGCGATGCTCTCAATTTTCGTCCCTTTATTTTTTTCTGCGATAAATGAAGCAAATAACTGTATAAAATGGATAAGTATATTCCCTATAATTTCAATGATAGGTTCTGTTACATTTATGCTTTTGGTTTTAAAGCCAAGAAAAATGAGAACTGGATTTAATGCTTTAAAATTGGATAGCCTTAAAAATGAAGAGCCGAACAAAATATTAGAATTAGAAGTAGCTGCTAATTTGACAACCTATGAACAAAATGAAATAACAACGGAAAAACAACAGTCATATTTTAAAGCAGGTTTGTATTTGGCTATTTTTTCTATTATTGTTTCAACAATACTACTTTTTATCAACTTATTAATCAAATAACTAAAAACTGAATTATGGCTGACAATAATGAGAATTCGAACAACGACCAAAGTAACCAATCAAACAACAATCAAAATGACAATAGTCAATCTAACAGTAATGACAATCAAGAACAAGGTTTTGGACGTGTAAATGAAGAAGATTTGAATATCATCGAAAAAGGTGAAAAAGATAATATTAATAAAAAATAAACATTGCTTCTGAAATAAAATACAAATAACATACCTGTAACAAAAGCTATACATCATGCTGACTATCAGGCAAATTGAAGGCATTATGCATTATAGAATCTCCGCCAAATCTTTGATTTGCCGGTTTAAAATAATTTATAAGGTAAATCAAAAATTTGGCTATTTGCAGTTTGAAAAGGTGTTGGTTAAAGCCCGCCCGCTGCATAGCCCAACGTTAAGAAAATGGCATACTTAACAAGGAGTAACTAACAAGAATACAAAACAAATTCCGATTCTTTAATTTCATATTTTTTTAAAACATATTTATGCGATTTGTATAAATAATTTTGATTTTTGATTCTTATTTTTCGCCAGGGTTTTAATTCAGATAATTGCGAAGCCGACAACAATATTTTTGCTTTTGCTTCTTTTCTCAAATTCTGGTACCAATAAATATAATCTTTAAAAAAATGGTGATACAAGCTATATACACGTCAAGATTATGGCGAAGGGCTTATTTTGTATTTGCAAAGGTTTGCGCTGCCAAATTTTCATATTCACAAGTTCCAAAAGGATAATCATTTCCATTTCCCTAAGCTATTTATTATCTGTTTTGGATAAAACAGAACAAGAAGCAAAGAAAACATTCAATACTCAATTTTCAATAAACAATTTTCAACAACAAAATTTCTATGCAAAGGCAATATTTGAATGTTGAATATTTAAAAAATATAGTATTTTGTTAAATTTTTATTTAGGGATATTAGCTAAGCAAAAACATTTAGTTATGAATAATTTATCTACTATATTGACATTATTTTTACTGTTTCTATTGGTGAGGTTGAATATTAATGCTCAACAAAAAGGCACAATAAGCGATTATGATGGAAATATTTATCAAACTATTATTATTGGAAATCAGGAATGGATGACAGAAAATCTGAAAACAACCCATTATGCTGATGGAACAGCTTTGGTTGATGGAACATATGTTGATGATATAACAGGCGATTATTCCACAAAATATTATTTTTGGTTTAATGATGATTCAGCAACTGCAGCCGGAATTTTTGGTGCCTTATATACTTGGGCTGCTGCTATGAATGATGAAACAAGCAGTTATCAAAATCCAAGCGGAGTTCAAGGGGTTTGTCCTGACAACTGGCATCTCCCAAGTGATGATGAATGGAAAGAATTAGAAATGTTTTTAGGAATGTCTCAGTCTGAGGCTGAAGGTACCGATTGGCGAGGCACTAACGAAGGCAGCAAACTTGCAGGAAATGCAAGTCTTTGGGTACAAGATGTTTTAGAAAATAATGCTGAATTTGGCACTTCCGGGTTTATTGCTATTCCTGCAGGTTTTAGAGGCATAAGTGGTACTTTTTATGATTTATTCATAAACTCAGATTTTTGGAGTGCTACAGAAGCTAATAGCTCAGAAGCCTGGAACAGAGAGCTATTCTATACTGAAACCCAGGTTGGCCGTAATAAACGTAGCAAAGCTTATGGTTTTGAAATCCGTTGTATCAAAAATGCAGGAACATCTGTGAACGATTTAGAGAAAAACAATGAAATTAATTTCTATCCAAATCCAAGCAAAGGAAGTATTCACATAAATTTAGCCAATCATAAAGAAACTAATATCTTTATTTATTCTATTGATGGAAGACTTATTCATACTGAACTAATAAGGCAAAACAAAACAAGATTGAATATTTCATACTTTGAAAAAGGAATTTATCTCATTCAAATACAAAACAATGATTATATTAAAACAAAAAAATTAGTAATAGAATGATAAAGATAGAATTACGATAAAATATTATATATGCATTTGTAAAAAAAATAAAGGAAAAGTATATCGAAAAGATAAAAGAACAAATGAAACATTCATGACAATTTATTATTGACACACACGAACATGATTATATGAAAGTGGAGGTAGTCAAAAATATTATGTTAAATAGAAATTTCAATATGCTCATAATCAATAAAATAAAAATATAATCATATGAAAATGGTTTTTGATGAGATGATTTATCGGTTGCGGCATGAAACATTAGGGAGTTCGGAGTAGCTTTCTTGTCAAGCTACACCTGATTTTGATGCGAGCTAAAATGCTGGCATACCTATTAACTCCCCAATGTTTTATGACCGCGTATTATGTGGCGTTAATTCTTCAATTTAAACTCTAAAGGTAATTCTTCATTATTTATCAATGAATTAATCCGATTTATTTCATTAATCGAAAAGTCTCCTGTAATAATGCACTTACCTTCTATTATCTCCGACTTTACAATTGGAGCTTGAAGCACCTTTTTATCCATTACAATCGCAATTGATTTACCAATATTTCGCTTAGTAATGTCTTTCCAAATTGATTTTCCTGACTCGTTAAAAGAAACCATCAGCTCAGGTTTTTTACCCGACAAATCATTTTTAACAACCGATTTAGAGATGTAAGAATTATCAAGTGAAGCATTACTTTGAAGTAAAAATAATTGAAAATCTTTATTATCATTTGGCTGCTCACTCCAATAGAAGTTTATCCCATGACCTGGTTTACTTGCATAATGCTTTTTCAGATAAAGCTCTACTTCTGATTTTTTATCTTCTTTACAATATCCATATATTCCTGTACAACCATCAATTTTCTTCTCATCAGATGGAATATTTAATATTGAAGCTAAATCTTTTTCTACACCAAGATTTTTAATAACTTCTAATCTATCATAAGTCTCATAAAACTCAACGCTTCCTTTCGAAGTCAACAAATTAGTAACATCAACTAATTCTACTTGACTATCAATGGATATGTCGATACATGACGCTTTATGGTCAACAAAAACATCAGCATTTTGTATTCCATAATCCTTTAATCTGGCTTTAATAATATCCGCTGACTTTATTAAAATGTCTGGAGAATAATTCTCATTGACACATTGAATTGTAACTATTTGTTTTTCCTTTCTAACAGATTTTGGAAATGCAGAAATTAGTATACTACTTATAAATACTGTTATTAATATATAAACTATTGATTTCATAATTTTAAATTTTTGAATTAATAATATAGGCTTTATCACATACATAAAAGCCTCCTTAAAAAAATTGTATAAATATTATTATGAAATCAATAAGTAATCCAAAGTAGAGGTGAACTGTAAGTAGGAAAGTTGAAGCCTTAATAGATTTGGCTTAAACTCGTAAAATCTTAATTCTTCCGTTTTAAATTGCTGATTTACTATTTTGTTAGAAATCGTTAAATCAAATTTGTTTTTCCATGATTCTATGTCAAAGCGAATGCAATTTTCAAAAGAAACATTATAATCAGGAAGACTGGCAGGTTTAACAAGTGTAGCTGAATTATTGATATCAACGATTTGCTCTAAAGAAATATTTTGACAGTCAGTATTTGAATTTGAATCATTAGTCGTTATCAATAGCAAGCAAAATAAGAAGATAAAAGTAAAAAATCTTCCAATCCAATTATCAATATTATCTCTTGTTTCAATCATTCAATTACAAAGATAATTAATTTTTCGAAACTGCTGGATATACCGGTCATGTTGACCCCTCAATCCGGCCATATTGACCCCTCTAGATTTTGGTTTTAAAGAACGCTTTAATATGACAAAATTTCAGTTTACAAAATCATTTTTTCATACTTCAAATTTACTTTTTTTTCTTAAA
>JABHKC010000207.1 GCA_018692315.1 Bacteroidota bacterium
GGGTCAACATGCTCCGTTTCTCGAAAGCCGCCGCCGCAAAAAAGGGGTCAACATCTGCCGGAATGACAGACAAATTTCACTCAGAAAAACAACATTTTTTTTATCGCTCGGAGGGGGTCAGCTTGCTCCGGTATATCCATCCATATAGTCTAAACATATGTTTATTACACCTTGATTATGATTAATTGGATTTTGTATCCACATTATTTGCCCAAGAGAATCGTATTTTACTATAAAAGTTTGAGGATATATTGAGTTGTGCACAATATAATTTGTACTATCAAAACAAAGAATATCGCTATTAAAATTACCAGCTACTATAATATTATTATTGTTGTCACATGCAATTGTACGTCCTCTGTCTTTCATTAAGCCATATGCTTGTTTTACCCATACAAATACTCCATCTGCATTATGTTTAGCTAAAAAAAAGTCAGCATCACCGGAATTAGACAAAGAAATATTACCAAAATTTATCGTTTGACTATGAAAATAGCCAGCAACATAGACATTACCTAACTTGTCTGACGTTATACCCCAACCTCTATCATATTCGTAACCTCCAACATTGTTTGCCCAGATCATATTGCCATCAAGACTTAATTTATAAGTAAAAATGTCACAACTTCCAGTTAAATGAAAAGTATCGGAACAAACGTAAAGCTGCTGACTTTTAAATCCTCCTGTTATAAGAATTGATTTATTTGTAACAGCAATATCTGTTGAAAAATCATCATCATCACCCCCAATATGTTTTATCCATTGTTCAACACCTATTGAATCATATTTAATTAGGAAAACATCATCCTCGCCATAAGTTAAGAATGTATCTGTCTCAGTCATTATAATATTATTAAATATCCCACTAACATAAACATTGCAAGTAGTATCGCAACAAATATCATAACCACGAACAAAATAAGACCCATAAAAGGCTTTTGCCCAAATTATATTTCCTTCCGAATTAAGTTTAACAACAAATGGATTATCATAATATGCTGAAGTAAAAGTATTATTGCCAAATGTGATAGAATTATTATAGTAGCCGGTAATATAAATATTCCCAAACTTATCGGAACAAATAGCATTGCCAACATCGGAATCTATGCTTCCAAAAGATTTTGCCCAGTCCCATTGAGGATGTTGGGGGAATGAAAAATTAAAAAGGAAGAAGGAAAGGAAAAAAAGTATTGGTGCTTTTTTCATGATTTTGTTTTGATAGTCAGGGCTTGGCTTTGAGCCAAACCCTGACTTGATGCTTATTTAATAATGCTCATTTTTCTGGTTTGTGTAAATTCTGCTGTAGTTAAACTATAAAAATATGTGCCTTGTTTATAGTTTTCTAAGCTGAAAGTAAGAGTATGATTTCCTGCATTTTGATTTTCGGCAATCAATTCATCTGTTAATTGACCAAAAATATTAAATACCTGAATTTTCATATTTTTTTTGTAAACTCTAATAATATTATCGGGGTTTAATATGCCAACATCTTTTATTACAAAGTCTTTGCATCTGTCTTTGGTTGAAATAGCTTCTCCTGATTTGTAGAGTTTAATTTTTATTCCATATTCTTTATTTGGAATCTCACTTCCGGTTAATATGAAATGTTTACAATTTCGAAATTTAATTCCATAATCATAATTACCTGAAGAAATAATAGTTACCAGATTATCACATGGTCTGACAATTATTTCGTTGCCATCAGTTCCACTCAAATTTTCAATTACTAAATGATTCCTTTTACCATTTGTATCTGCTTCAATGCAAACTGTTTGTCCTGGTGTAACACCCATTATTGATGCATCCCAAAACACAACAAAAGCTGGAATAGTCCAATCGCATCCGGTATTATTACATTTACAAGGAATTTGAGCAAAACTTCCAAAGTTTGCGAAAAAGAAAAAAGCGAAAATCGATATTATAATTTTAATATTTTCCATTTTATTATATTTTTGGTTTGTAAAAATAAGAAATTTGCTCATTATTTTTGTTTTTTATTGTGAATAATTAAATTGTCTAATTGTAGTTTCTTGAAATTCTGCCTCAAAAATAAGTTCATTTAGAAAAATCTTAAATCATTGAAAACTCCCAAATTCTTTTCCTATTTTTGAGACAAATTCATATGAATTTGGTTTTGCAAATTTCAAAGAGGTTTATACTATTTGGAAATTGTATTTGATCTTATTTTCGCAAAAGAAAAGAAACCTGCAAGACTTACCGGCAAAGAAGTGAGAAGAGGACACCGGCAAGTTTGCAAGCTTCCAAGAAAATTCAATTAATTCATGTATTATTTTTAATTGAATCTCCTGTATTAGTACACCATAAAATGTTATCCAGTATCTCAAACATATTTCAAATGTTCGATTTAAGCTAACAATTTTAAGTTTCAATAATTTTTTCACTTCTTTTTTACTTTTATTCCGATTTTTATCGGAATTTCAAAAAACTAAACCCTCTCATATAGTAATAACAAAAAGCCCAAAAATCTTTCATGTTTTTTGATGTATTTTGGCAATTATTTGCAAAAAAGTCTTGTAAGCGTTTGAGTGTTAGGGAGAAAAAAAATAAAAAGTTTTTATGCAAGTTGAATTTTTGCAGTTTTTTTGAAAGGATTCTTGCTTTCGCAGGAATTGTTGAAGGGAGCAATTGTTTTTCCAATATCCAACATCAAACACGGAATATTCAAATTTTACTACCGCAAGTTTGTAACTTGTGGTTCTGTAAAGTCATTGGTTTCACAGAGTTATACAAACAAAAATCTTCTACTATTTTTTAGGAAATTCGACAGATTTGTTTAAAAAAAGGAATAATTCTGTTGAAAGGAAAACTATTTTAGTGTAAATACTTGATTCAAGAAAAGAACAAAATTTAAGCATAAAAATTGTTAATAACAAATCCTAAAATCTTTACATTTGCAGATTTTTAAATTATTATAAATAATTATGGGACTGACTTTAATAGAAAAAATAATTGCAAATCATTCTAAGCACGATGTTGTAAAACCTGGATACATTGTCGATGTTGAAATTGATGCACGAGCAGCACGCGATTTTGGTGGGCCAAATGTTGTGAAAAACATTCAGGACAATAATCTTCCGATAGACGATGTATCGAAAACCTTCTTTACTTTCGATACAAATCCGACTGGCTCCGACCAAAAATATGCTATAAATCAGCAAATTGTAAGAATGTTTGCCCGCGAGCATGGCATACAAGTTTTTGACATCGATGTAGGAATTGGAACTCACACTATGATTGAACGAGGGCTTGCTTATCCGGGTTCTACTGCTGTAACAACCGATTCGCATGCAAATATTCTTGGTGCTGTGGGTGCATTCGGGCAAGGAATGGGCGATCAGGATATTGCTGTTGCATTTAGCAAAGGAAAAGTATGGTTCAAAGTCCCTAAATCTGTAAAAATCAATTTGAATGGAAAACGACCTGAGGGAATTTCCGCAAAAGATGTTGTGTTGAATTTATTGAACATTTTTGGAGCAAACTCTTTATTAGGTTTTTCAGTTGAAATTTATGGTGAAGAAGTCGATAAATTTACACTCGACGAGCGAATTACAATTTCGTCTATGGCTACCGAAATGGGAGCAATAATTATACTTTTCACTCCAAGTGAAGAAATCCTGGAATACTCGAAATTGCGAACAGGAAAAGACATTATGCCTCTTGTAGCCGATGCCGATGCAAGCTATGAAAAAGCATACGATCTTGATTTCGACAAATTTGTTAATATGGTTTCCTTGCCGGGAGCACCTCACGATGCAGTGAATATTGTTGAAGCACAAAAAACAAAAATTGATTCTGCTTTTATAGGCTCTTGCACAAATGGCAGGCTCGAAGATTTACATGCTGTTGCTAAAATTCTGAAAGACAGAAAAGTTGCTCCGGGTGTTGTACTAAAAATTGTACCGGCAACCGATGCTATTTGGCAGGAAATTATGCATGACGGAACATTGGAGATTTTCAAAAACTCCGGAGCAATGGTTTCTAACGCTGGCTGTGCTGGTTGTGCAGCCGGACAGGTTGGGCAAAACGGACCGGGCGAAATCACAATTAGTACCGGAAATCGAAATTTTCCCGGAAAGCAAGGAAAAGGAAAAGTTTATCTTGCATCGCCGGCGGTTGTTGCAGCCTCAGCTATTGCAGGCTACATAACTACTTCTAATGCTATTCCAGACGAACCAACAGTTTTTACTGTAAAAGAAAAAATTGAAAATCTTGAAAAAGCAAAAAGCGAAGCTAAACAAACACATGACAAAACCACAGAAGTTGTAGGAAATGTTTGGTATATTAAAGAAGACAATATCGATACTGATATGATTTTTCATAACAGATACCTTGCCATCACCGATATTAACGAAATGGGGCAATACACTTTTGACAATTTGGAGGGCTACAAAGATTTTTCCAAAAAAGCCAAAGCCGGCGATATTGTAGTTGTTCAGAAAAATTTTGGTAGTGGAAGCTCTCGCCAACAAGCGGTCGATTGTTTCAAAGCTCTTGGTGTTCAGGCAATTGTTGCAGAATCTTATGGTGCAATTTACGAAAGAAATGCAATAAATGCAGCTTTCCCAATTATTACTTACGATTCGCTCGAAGGTCTCGATTTGGAGAATGGCGACAAAATCAAAATCAATTTCGAAACAGGATTAATCACTAATTTGAAAAAAAATAAAACCATAAATGCCGAAAAATTCTCTGAAGTTCAGATAGATATTTTCCAAAACGACGGAGTATTTTAATTGAATATTTTTAGAAGTCCCCTTTATGAACTTTATAACTTTATAAACTTTCAACTCAAGATGAAAAAAACATTTGTAGAAAAAGTTCTCGGTGCAAATACCGGAAGTATAGTTTTCAAAAAGCCCGATATTGTTTTAACTCACGACAATACGGCGAGTATTAAAAATACATTTGCAAAAATGGGTGGAAAAAAAGTTGCCAATCCCGATCAATTGTTGATTGTGCTTGACCATAATGCACCACCAACTAATGCAAAACTGGCAACTCAATATCAGACAGTTCGCGATATTGTTGAATATCAGGGAGTGAAAAACTTTTACGACTCCGGCAAAGGCATTTGTCATCAAATAATGTCGTATCATGCAAAACCGAAGATGGTGATTGTAGGAAGCGACAGTCACACCTGCACAGCCGGAGCTTTCAATGCTATGGCTGCCGGAATTGACCGCACAGAATCTGCCGGAATTTGGAAAAGAGGCGAAACATGGTTTAGGGTTCCTGAATCTATAAAAATTACTTTGACAGGAAAGTTAAACGCAGGAGTTTATGCCAAAGATATTTCGCTTTGGATAATTGGCATGATTGGCTCGGACGGAGCAAATTATATGTCGATTGAATATCATGGCGAAGGTGTGAAAACTTTAAGCATTTCAGACAGAATGACCCTTGCAAATCTGGCCTCAGAAATGGGAGCAAAGAATGCCGTTTTCCCTGCCGATGATGTGCTTGCCAAATTTTATGGAGAAGAAAAATACGAAGGGATTTGGGCTGACGAAGATGCTGAATATTTTAAGGAAATTGAAATAAATCTGAATGAAATATTTCCTTTAGTTGCCGCCCCACACCATGTCGATAATGTAAAATCGGTTTCGGAAGTTCAAGGCACAAAACTAAATCAGGGAGTTATTGGAACCTGCACAAACGGGCGACTGGAAGATTTGCAAATTGCAGCCGAAATTCTCGACGGCAAAAAAATTGCTCACGGTTTTCAGCTATTGGTAATTCCGGCTTCTCAGAAAATTTATCTCGAAGCTATTGAAAATGGGATTATTTCAAAACTGATAAATGCCGGTGCAACAGTGCTTTCTTCATCCTGCGGACCATGTTTGGGAACCGGTCAGGGCATTCCTGCCGATGGTTTCACTGTAATTTCTACAGCAAACCGAAATTTCCTTGGAAGGATGGGAAATAAGGAAGCAAAAATCTATCTTGCATCTCCGGCTTGTGTGGCTTTTTCAGCTATGAAAGGCGAAATTGCAGACCCTCGTGGAATTGTTTCAGACGATAAATTTCCTTATTCTAAGGAGCAAACTTCCACTTTGGAAATAGCGGAAAACGAAAATCGCAAAAATGGAAACGTCTGGAATTATGCCGATGTTGATAATTTGAATACCGACCAGATGTTTGCAGGAAATTTGACTTACAGCGTTTTAAGTTCTGATCCCGAGTCTATAATGCCACATTTATTTGAAGGTTTCGACAAGAATTTTGTGAAAAACTTAGAGCAAAACGATATAGTAGTTGCAGGTGATAATTTTGGTTGTGGAAGTTCTCGCGAGCATCCTGCCGTAGGTTTGGCTCATGCCGGAGTAAAAGCAGTGATTGTTAAATCTATCAACCGTATTTTTTATCGGTCGTCAATAAATCAGGGTTTGCTTTTGATTGTAAACAGAGAAATTGTTGAAAATTATAAAGCTGGCGATACAGTTGATGTAGATTTTCAGAATGGAAAAATAAAACTTAATGAAAAAGAATTTAAGTTTGAAGCCCTGCCGGAAAAATTAATGCAAATTATTGAAAAGAAAGGTTTGGTTAATTGGATAAAAGATGCTTAGGGTTTGTAAATGAATAAAGTATTCAAATTGAACGAAGATATTTTGTTCATTTTCAAGACGTAAAAGTTGCGAATAGCCACAGTTTATTTAATACTTTTGCAACGAAGAAAATAGATAAAAGAACAAGTACAAATGGATAGTTTATTTGTTTACAAACCCTTAAAATCAGGCACTAAAATACTTTTTAAATAAAAATGCTCTTGAGAAATTAAGGGCTTTTTTTGTTAGAAAAAAGTTAGAACTATTGTCTGGAATAGATTATGGATAGGCTATAAGTTTTCAAAAACCTACAAAAATATTAAAGAAGCGAGAAATTGCTAAGCCCGACTCAGTCTCGATGAAAATTCGGGATTGAACAATATCCCGAATTTGATTTCTAACACACAATTTTCACAAAAAAAAAATTGTTCGCAGAAAAAATAATAATTATATTTGAACATTATTTGCTAAGTAACAATTAGCATAATTAAATGAAAAACAAAAACTCTGAGAAATATTTTAATAGTTCTTGATTTCATTTTCTATCGATAATAGGTTCTTTGATATATTATAAAAATGTATTAAATTTGGACAATTAAACGAATATTAAATTGTATGACATAAAGAACTAGAAAAACATAAAATATTAAGCGTTAAGCTTTTTCTTGTTTTCGAAAACGACCAAATTTCAGAACTGTTACAAGAAATAAGTAAGACGTTCACGCCATAGGCGTGGGCTATTCTTATTTGTAACAGTGGGTGCTTGGTCGTACCTCGAAAGTGGATAAGTTTTAGTTCCACGCTTTTTTATTTATAAATATTAATCTTGCTTTTGGGGCTGGGGCAAACAAAATCAATTAGTTATGAGAATAAAGCTAGCCTTTTTTTATGCTTTAGTACTGGTTACATCAAGTATGTTATCAGCGCAAAACATTATTTATGTAAAACCTAATGGAACAGGTACTGGTAATACTTGGGCAAATGCGATTGCAAATTTGCAAGCTGCCATTGATAGTGCAAATCAACTGACACCCAAGGCAAAAGTTTGGGTCGCTTCCGGCACTTACTTTGGCGATAGCATTGCAGCAAACAATGCTTTTACAATTAAAGAAGGAGTTAATGTTTATGGTGGATTTGCAGGAAATGAACCTCCAAATTTCGACCTTTCTTTAAGAGACTTTGTTATTAATACTTCGATCTTGGAGGGGCAGAATGTTCAAAGAGTTTTAGGTCAGGATTCTGCATTTAGTGACTCAATAATTATAACCGTTTGGGATGGATTTACTATTCAAAATGGATATAATTCAAATGAAGGAGGAGGTGTTAAATTATTCACATATAGCAAAATCTCAAACTGTGTGATTACGAATAATACTGGCAGAAATGGTGGAGGATTGTGGGCAGATAGGGCTACAATCTTCAATTGCAAAATAATCAATAATAGCACTACACCATATCAAGGAAATTATGAGTGCGGAGGTGGGGTTTATATATTTAGCTCTACTATGATTAACTGTAACATATCAGATAATTATGCAGATTTTGGAGGAGGTTTCTGGACAAGGTATTCAACTTTTGTAAATTGTAATTTCTCTAATAATTCCTCATCAACAAATGTTTATTTTGGTGGTGCAGGTGCTGGGTATGTTTGGGCTAGTTCTACATTCATCAACTGTTTGGTAAATGACAATACAACAACGGGCCATTGTGGGGGTGTTTATGTACATAATTGGATTGACGGGCCAACTGATTTCATAAATTGTCATATTGTCAATAATTCTGGAGATGGTATCTATATGCAATACTCTTCTGCTCATACAAATATTGCAAATTGCATAATCTGGGGAAACGATATTCAAATCTCAGGTAGCAATAGTAGAACAATTTCGTATAGTGCAATACAGGGTGGAGCATCAGGAACTAATAATATTGATCTTTCTCCTGAAAATAGCGGGATTGATACTACATCGAATTATGTAACCTTTACTGACCCAATAAATGAAGATTATTCCTTACTTCCTCAGAGCGTTTGCGTTGATACAGGACTCGACAGCATAGTTACAACATTTACCGATATTCTGGGAAACATGCGAATATGGGATGGAAATAATGATAGCACATTTACTGTTGATATTGGAGCTTTTGAGTATGGAGCACCTGCCAGCAGTTGTATTACTAATGAGATTAATATATTGGATTTCAATGATACTTTAGATTTTGGGGTTCTACAAGTTGAACTAACTTTTGATACTTCCTCATTATGGTTGTCAAACGTAGGCGGTTGCAATATAATTATCGACAGTCTGATAGGCTTACAATCTCCATTCTTTATTGATACCGTAGGATATACAGGCCAAATCCTCCCAGGTGATTCAATTGAAATACCAATAATTATTAACAAAGATAATCCTATTGGATTTTATTCCGATACATTGAATGTTTTTAGTAATGTAATCCAATGCTCAAACATAGACTCTGGACTTGTAGCATATTACCCGTTTAATGGTAACGCATACGATGAAAGTGGGAATGGACATGATGGGACTGTAAATGGAGCAACTTTAACAACCGATAGATTTGAAAATTTGAATAGTGCATACAGCTTCGATGGAAACAGTGATTATATTACATGTGGCAATTGGTTTAATTATCAAGATTTCACACTTTCTTTGTGGGTAAAACAGAATGTCCTCTTAGGGGATTATACAATAATCATTGATAATAATCATACTGATTATATTAATTGGGTGATTCAATCTGAGCCGTTTTCAAATACGTTTGGATTTGGAACGGCAACATTGCAAGGAGTATTTTTGACATTACCACAAAATGTATGGAACCATCTGGTTTTTGTAAAGGATGGATATTATGTAAGGGCATATCTCAATGGTGTTTTGCAAGATGAAACTTTATTAACAACTTCAAATGTGAATTATTGTGATCCAAATTTATATATTGCCAGATATGCTGCCGGTGGTAGATTTTTCTCTGGAAAAATCGATGATATAAGAATGTATAATAGAGTGATTTCTAATTCAGAAATTTATGCATTGTACGATGAGAGTTATATTACAAATGTTATTATTCAAGTAGAATTAGTAGATACAGTTCAAATTTTACCTTTAGTTTTATTCGATTCTATACAAAATGTTTTTTGCTTTGGAGATGCAAGTGGTTCAATAGATTTGGCAGTATCTGGAGGAACTACACCATATACATATTTATGGAGTAATGGAGAAATAATTGAAGATATTTCAGGTTTAATCTTAGGGCAATATTCAGTAACAGTAACAGATGCAAATAGTGTTGAAATTATTGAAACTTACACTATCTTAGAACCATTTCCAATCAGTCTTTCGTTTTTATCTACAGATGTTAGTTGTAATGGAGGAAATGACGCCATGGCAATAGTGATACCGACAGGAGGCACATATTTCTTTATTGAGGAATATTGGGCAAATTCTGTATTAGGAGATACCGCAAGTAATTTGAGTTCAGGAACATATTCAGTTACAGTTACCGATTCTGATGGTTGCATTGGAGTTGATAGTGTTAGCATCAACGAACCGGTTGAAATGACAATTATTGGAGTAACTACAGATATTTTCTCAACAGGAAATTCTTTTGGAGCAATTGGCATAACTGTTACAGGTGGCACTTCTCCTTATTCTTATTTGTGGAGCAATGGAAGTTCAACAGAAGATATTCAAAATCTTAATTTTGGAAATTATTATGTAACTGTTACCGATGCCCTTGGATGTGTAACTTCCGAATATTTTTATGTTGCTGAAACTACACAAAACTATTCTCCATGGTCTGTTTCATATACCTCTAACAATCATACAATACTTATTCTTGATACAATATCAATTACAGTTTTAGCTAATCCAGTTGAAATTGGCGACTATATTGGAATATTTTACGATTCTCTCGGAACAGAGGTCTGTAGCGGTTTTAGGGAATGGACTGGAGCTTCTACTGCAATTGCAGCTTGGGGAACGGATACAAATGAAGTATGTGGTTTTGCACTTGGTGAAGAGTTTAAATGGAAAATTTGGGATGCTTCTGAAAACCAGATAATTGAGGCGAGAGCTACATATATGCCTCCTGGCGGAGGAATTGTGGATGAAGGTGAATATGTGATTTGGGGTATAAGTGGATTAGCTTCTCTAAATGCAGGAGAATCTCAGGAAATTGATTTACCTGACGGATGGAGCTATTTTTCTACATATATTGATCCTTTTTATCCATTAATGGATTCCATTTTCAGTGATATTGAACAAAATGTATATCTGGTAAAAAACTCTGCTGGAGATATATATTGGCCTTCGTTTTCAATTAACCTGATAGGAGATTTATTATATTGTGAAGGCTACCAAATAAAGATGGATATTGCTGATACATTAATTGTTATGGGATTTGCTGTAGAGCCGGAAAACGAAATATGTGTGGTTCCACAAGGTTGGTCATTTATTTCTTATTTAAGAAAAGCTTCCACTCCTATTATTGATATGTTAAACAGTATTCTGGGCGATATAATAATAGTAAAAAATTATCATGGAGATATATATTGGCCTTATTGGAGTGTGAACCTGATAGGCGATATGAATCCTGGTGAAGGCTACCAGATTAAGACTACAGTCCAAACCGAATTAACATATCCTGCAAATAATGCACTCACATTTTGGACTTGCGGAGACGATTTTATAGATACAAGAGATAACCAGATATACTCAACTGTTCAAATCGGAAATCAATGTTGGATGGCTGAAAATCTAGATATTGGAGTAATGCAATTTGGAAATCAAGAAATGACTAATGATTCAGTTTTAGAGAAATACTGTTACAATAATAATTTATCAATGTGTACAACATATGGAGGTTTGTATCAATGGGACGAAATGATGCAATATTCTTCGGATCAAGACAATCAAGGAATCTGTCCAATGGGATGGCATCTACCAACTCATTTTGAATGGTGTATATTAGAAACTGAATTAGATCCACAAGTTGAATGTAATGATGAACACTGGAGAGGTGTTGATTGTGGAACTAAATTAAAACAAGGTGGAAGTAGTGGTTTTAATGCTCTCTTTTCTGGCATTCGAAACATAAACGGGACATTTGAAGGTGCTTTCGGTCAGGAATTAAAAACAATCTTTTGGTCCTCAAGTTTAACTTCAAGTACAACACATGCATGGAGACGTTTGCTGGCTGTTGGTTCTGGAGGTGTAAACCTATTCAGTGAACCAAAATCTAAAGGGTTTTCTGTCCGTTGTATTAAAAATGAGCAGAATATTTATAAATCGAAGTTTATTTCGGCACGCAAACCAAGTTATTATTCAGATATCCAAAACACCGGTTCAAATATGACTCTCGGTATCCCAAAAACTTCATGGGAAATTAAACCTCAAAAAGGCTCAGAAATTGGCATTTTCAGCCAAAATGGAGAACTTGCTGGCTCTTCGGTTTTTACTGGAGAAAACACAGCCATAACAATCTGGGGAAATGATGAATTGACCTCTGAAATTGACGGATTGCAACAAGATGAAGAATTTCTGATAAAGATTTGGAATGGAGGTGATGAGCAAAGTTTGAAAATCATTTCATGGTTTGAAGGAGATGAATATTATGAAACCAACAAGATTTCAATAGTAGAAAAATTATCAAATGTTATCCAGGTGACTATCGGGACAAATTATAAACTTCTCCAAAATTCTCCAAATCCATTCTCAGAAATTACAGAAATTTGTTTTTACCTGCCAGAAAAGGCATTTGTTAAGATAGAATTATTCAATCTTCTTGGCGAAAAAATTGAGACAATCCGCTCCGACAATTTCGATTCGGGAAATAACACAATAGTTTTCGATAGGAAAAACTTGCCAGCAGGAACGTATTTTTATAGACTTTCTTCGGGAGAGTTTTCTGTTGCAAAAGCAATGAGTATTGAATAAGTCTTATATTTTTTCCTACGAAAGTTCCATTACTGAAACTTTGAAAATTCCTAATAAAAAATCCCTGAATTTCAGGGATTTTTTTGTTTGGTAGATTTTTAAGTTTTAGGTCAAGCTCTTTTCAAAAAAAACAATTCCAAATATTTGGTTCACTAAAACTATTTATTGTTTCAATTAGAAACTATATACTAATGAA
>JABHKC010000208.1 GCA_018692315.1 Bacteroidota bacterium
GCCCCAAATGGAAATTGCAAGATTTTTACCTGTATAAACTCCCGATCCTACAAGCAAACCACTCACACTAAATACTCCGATCTCACTAATCATTACCGGTTTTGTTTCCCATGCTGTTTTTGGAATACCCAAAGTCATATTCGAGCCTGTATTTATTGTTGTTTTGAAATGTTTTGGCTGAGGGATTTGGATATTTGATTTCGAAATATTTGCAGAGTTTGGGGGATAAGTGAGAGTTACTGCATTGTTCATTTTTATTTGATAGCCTTCGCCCGGAATTATGTTTCCAATTGTATTTATTCCGTACTGAGGCCAATATATCTCCCCGAGATAGTTTTTGACAATTTCAATATCGTTTGCAATAGTGCTTAACATCTCAGCAATAGAAGCTGTATCAGTTCTTAAATAAGGAATAAATGACCATCCAAGAGGAACATTGCAAGGAGTATTTTCCGGTTCAACAGACAATCCATTAATTATTATGGAATCAGCATTATTTATTTTTATTTGATAGCCCTCATTAATTGAAAGATTCCCAATATAGTTAATTCCATAGGCAGGCCAATAGATTTGTCCAAGATAGTTTTTCACAATTACTACGTTTGAAATAATATTAGAAAAAATTGAATCAAATAATTCTTCATATGGAGCTATATATGTTGAAAAAAAGCTCCAGCCCGGAGGGAGAACTAATTGTTGAGAAGTAGTCCATGGTATAGTGAATAAAGAAGTTAAACCACTTAATCCGTTTATAGCAAAAAACTCTTGCTGTGTCATTGGAGGAACCGGCATATAAGTAGCATTTGCATTATATTCAATACTATCTGAAGCATCCCAAATTTTCCATTTTAGCTGCTCACCTACAATGAAACCATCATTTCCGAATTCCTCGCTCCATGCAGAGATTGAAGTAACTGCATTCTCCCACATTTGATAACCGCCACAAACTAAAGTACCCAGCGAATCATAAAACACACCAATAAAATCTCCATATTCAATTTGATTACTATTGATTGTGATTGGTGTTGATTCTTGAATTAGAATTATATGATTGTTTGGAGAAAGAGAATAAGACCAGTCTGGATAGTTCATAAATATAGGTTCGGTAATTTCAAAACTATTAATAATACTACAACCACTATTATCAGTTATTGTAATTGAGTAGTTATCGGCTGACAAGTTAATTATATCTTCGGTAGTTTCACTATTTGACCATAAAAACGAAAAAGGTGGATTGCCGCCAGAAACAGTCAGATCAATTGAACCGTCAAAAGCACCAAATATACTAACTCCATAACCGTTATAATCACTAATAATCTCATTAATTAAGATTTCGTCCGGTTGAAATATTATAAAAAAACTATCGACACTACAACCTATTGCATTGCTAATTGTTACATTGTAGTTTCCCGCACATAAATTTGTTATATTTCCTGAATTTGGAGAACTTATTGTTGAATCAGACCAAAGATAAGTTATTTGTTGACTTGCACCAATTGCCGTAACATTTACTTCGCCGTTGCAAGAATTAAAACATGAAGCATCTTGTGAAATTAAACTTATTCCAGACAAAGTGGAGGCTCCAATAGTTATACTATCAATAATACTGTTTCCACATAAATCAATTATTTCTACCCAATAAACATCTGTCATTCCGGCTGGAGGTGAAGTAATAACTATATCGCTACTTGTTTCGCCGGTATTCCATATATAGCTGACAAACCATGAAGGATGACTCGTACATTCTGCAGAAATAGTATAAGGTGAAGAAGCTGCAATATCACAAATCATTGAATTGGAATTTGTAATTCCTGCTTCAAATTCAACAAAACTATAAATTGTAATTGTGTCTGAAGAAAAAATTGAGGCTCCTGTATTACAAATACAATCTGCCCAAGTCTCAATAATAAAAGTTTCAGGCTGTTCTGGAAATCCATCATTTAAAACATCATAGAAAATTGTGTCGCTCATTTGTCCGCCTTGTATCCAAAAAGTATCCGGAAATATTGATATATCTGAACCCATTATTGCATTTCCGGCATATTGCAAAAGAACCATAGCCGGATTTGAAAGGTTTACTGTGTCATTTCTATAAATAATAAAATATTTTGTACATCCTTCATATATTGTATCAATTGGATTAAAAATGCTAACATTATCACTTCCGTTAGATTCGCCTGACGAAAAGCTGCCTGCTTCGAGGAAAACTGCGGAATCAATAATATAATCACCAGCATCGGCTACTGCCAATTTTAAATGATAAGTTTGACATGGAACAACTAATGCAGTAGCTGTTAAAGCAACAGTATATCCATCGTATTCGATTGCCGAATTAGGATTGCTAATAGCGAGATTATCAAAATAATATTGACAATTCACACAAGGTCCTGTAGGAGGAGTGCTTGCGCTACCTGTTCCATTATTTACATTATTGATTGAAACAGGAGTGGTTGTTCCAGGTATAGTTGCTATGTTTTGATTTAAATAAAATCCGCCCCATGGATATGGTCCTGATAAAAAAAATGCAAATACATCGTTAAAACTGCTATTTACAAATTCAGGATATTCATCAGAGCCAAAAATGTAGCGAAATTTTATGGTGTCAGAATTAGGGACAAAATCGAACTCAATTACTGAAGCATCTGCGGTTGCTTGTGGTATTATATAGTTTAAATCATTATCGCCTGGGGATCCAAAACTTGTTGAAATTCCTGATTGATAATTAGGGCCAACTGCATCTATAGCCCTCCCTGATGAAAAAATTATTCCCGATGAAAATATTGAATCAAAACTTGTTCCGGAAGCGTCGAAATAACCGATACTTCCTGGATGTCCTGAGAAAACAATATTTTGAATAGAAACACAGCCTGATGTAAATACATTATTAACTAACTGTTGAGGGGTATAATTTCCTACCACTGTTATCGGTTGAGCATATATTTTTATGCTAAAAATAACTAAGACAAAAAAAATAATTTTTAATTTCATAATATTTTATTTATAGTTGTTAACATTTTAATAACTGAATATTAGATAGTTAAAGTAAATTACTTGCAAATTTCTAATTTAATTCTCTTTTATACATATTTAATCAACAAGATACATAATTTTTGTTTCTGAAAAACCTTTTAATTTCAGTCTATAAAAATAAGCCCCTGAGTAAATATCATTTTTGTTAAAATTAATAGAATGATTTCCGCCAGGATAATTTTGGGACTGAATTGTAACAATTTTTTCACCAATAAGGTTAAATAATTCTATTTCTACAAAAGCTTTTTCTGGAATGTAAAAACTAATTTCGGTTGTTTCGGAAAATGGATTTGGAACATTCTGAAAAAGAATGCAAGTTGAATGGAGAAGGTTAAAAGTTGAAAGTTTTTCAACTACCGAAATTTTGTTCGTTTTATAGAATTCATTGCCTTTAAGCCAAGTTTCAATTTCAAGAATTTCTTCATTTTCACCATTCCAAATTTTAATAATAAACTTATTGTTTTCAATCATTCCGTCAATTTCTTCGGTCAATTCATCGTTTCCCCAAATAGAAATAGCGAGGTTTTCTCCGGTGTAAACTGCTGAGCCAACGAGTTTTTCCCGATGGTTATCGGGACTAAAAATTCCAATTTCTGAACCTTTTGATGGTTGTATTTTCCAAGCAGTTTTTGGAATACCGAGAGTCATATTTGAGCCTGTGTTTTTGATATTTATGAAATGTTCGGCTTGAGTTGTTAGATCGTTTTCCTTACTTACATTTGTTGAATTAGCAGGATATGTCAAAGTAGCACCATTGTTCATCTTTACTTGATAACCCTCGCCCGGAATCATGTTCCCAATCAGATTTAATCCATAAATAGGCCAGTAGGTTTGTCCAAAATAATTTTTAACAATTTCAATATCATTAACTACATTACTTAACATATTAATGATTGAAGCCGGTGTTTTCCTTAAATAAGAAAAGTATGACCAGCCAAAGGGAATATTGCAATTTGTGAACTCTGGTTGAGTCAAAAAACCAGAAATTATTATTGTGTCGGTTATAGCCATTTTCAATTGGTAACCTTCGCAAATTGAGATATTGCCAATATTGTTTATTCCATAGATTGGCCAATAAGTTTGTCCAAAATAGTCTTTTAATATCAATAAATTTGAATTAACATCCATGAAAATTGAGTCGAATGATAATTCAGTAGGAATAATATAAGTTGAGAAATAGCTCCAGCTTTGAGGAAGGATTATTTCTTGTGAGTCTGCTGAAAGAACTTCATATAAAGAAGCTAAACCACTTAGGCCGTTTACTGCATAAAACTCTTGATTTGCCATTGGAGGAACCGGCATATAGGTAGCATTTGCATCATACTCAATGCTTTCCGATTCGTCCCATATTTTCCATTTAAATTGTTCGCCAATAGCAAAACCGTCATTTCCAAGATCTGCACCCCATGCTGCAATTGAAGTTGTGGTATTTTGCCATATCTGATATCCACCACAAACCAATGTGCCAAGTGAATCATAAAATACTCCAATATAATCTCCCTGAGAAATCTGTACTCCATTTAGTGTGATAGGGGTTGTTGCCTGAATTAAAATAGTATGATTTGTTTGAGTAACTGTATATGACCAATTAGGCAAATTTGGACCTGGTGGTTCAGTAATTTCGTAACTTTCAGTAAGATTACATCCATTATTATCAATTATTGTGATGGTAAAATTTCCAGAACTTAAGCCATAAAGATCTTCAACAATATCACCATTCGACCATGAAAATGTATATGGTGGAGCTCCTCCGGAAATTGTTAAATCAATAGCACCGTCAGCAGCTCCATATGATGTAACATCTGCAATTACTGAAGATGCTAAAAGCTCATCAGTTTCTAAAAGTGTTATGGAATCAATAATTGAATAATTAAGTGCATCAGTAATTGTTACAAGGTAATTTCCTGCTCCTAAAAGTGAAATGTCTTCAATTGTTTCACCATTGTTCCATAAATAAGAATATGGTTGAGTGCCACCTGAAACTGTGATATCTATCGAACCAGTATTTCCATTAAAACAATCAATATTAGTTCCAATCAAATCGCAAATATTTAATGTTGGATTCACTGTAATTGTTATATTATCAGTGTATAAAATGCCTGTACAAGACATAATTCCGGCAACATAAGAAGTAGTTATATTAGGATTTACAGTTAGTGTGGGTCCATTTCCAATTACATCTCCAGATAGGTTGAACCATTGAATTTGAGTTGGAGAAACTATATCTGATGGTACAAATTTTGAACTTTCTAATTGAGTCTCCCATATGGTTGAGTTTCTTCCTGGAGCACAATATGCAAGCGAACCATTCCAGTTATGTAATCCTTGAGTTGAGGTTCCTCCAGCCCAACCAAGACATATTGGCTTATTTGTAAGATGATAGCATATTTCGTTTGAAGTTTCGGTTAATACTATTTGGAAAGTTCCAGTAAAAGAGGAGCAACTAAACAATGGACAATCAATCCAGCTTACAACGAATTTTCTGTTGGGCGCAATACCTGTTATGTTGCAATAAATACTTGTGGCGGAAGGATTCCAGTCACTCCATGCTCCCATAATACAATTTTTAGGTACACTAATAGCTTGACTTGGTATTGTTGCAGAAGCATATGTAGTTGGTTGACCTGAACTAAAACCTAACCATCCATTCGAGCCAACATAACATTCATTGAAAACTTGTCCGAAAAAACAAAAATCAAATGGTATTATTATTGTGTCAGAAATGGCATCGTCCCACAAGTATAATGGTGTTCCTCCATAAAATTCAGGTCCATATGGCACTGTGTCATAGACATATTGATTTGTTCCATAGAAAGGTGCTATTGTTGCATTCAGAGTAATATTTCCAGCACCACAAATTAATGTATCGTTGCCTGCAAAAATTTGTGCTTTTGTTTTGTTACTGAAGAAAATGAGTAGAAAAAAAACGAGACTTAGAGTAATTGTTTTGTCTTTCATAATAGTCAAATTTATAGGTTGCTAATTAATACACGCAATTTCAAAACTAATAACAAATATCACAAAATGAATAATATTTCAACGAATAATTATACTTTTTTATTTTGTATTTCAAATTGTAAATTATTCAACACTCATAATTCTCGTTTCAGAAAAATCACCTGTATTTAGTCTGTAGAAATAAGTTCCTGCTGACAAGTGTTTTCTATCGAAAATAATCGTATGATTTCCGGCAATGTAATTTTGAGAATGAATGGTTTCAATTTTCTCACCAATAAGACTGAATAATTCAATTTCAACGAATGCTTTTTCTGGAATGTAAAAACTAATTTCGGTAGTTTGAGAAAATGGATTTGGAACATTTTGCATGAGGGATATACTTTTATTTTGCAATAGTTCAGATATATTATTTAAATAAGCAATATTGACAGAAGAATTAATCGTACAGTTTAGACTATCTGTAACTATAACAGAATATATGCCGCTGTTTAAACCTGTAATATCTTCGATTGTTTCACCATTTGACCAATTGAAAGTATATGGTGTAAAACCTCCGCTTACTGTCAGATTAATCTCTCCGTCGGTTGAAGTTATATTTGTTGCATCTGTAATGTCAAAACTTAGAATTATCTCAGTGGGTTCAACTAAAGTAATTGAATCGATTATTGAATAATTGTTAGACATTGATACTGTCACAAAGTATGTGCCGGCTATTAAATTATCAATATCTTCTGTTATTTCGCCATTAGACCAAATAAATGAATATGGCGGAGTACCCCATGTAACATTCAAATCAATTGAGCCATCATTTAGTCCAAAACAACTTATATTTGTTTTTTCAAGATTTATAATTAATGCTGATAAGCTATTTGTATCTCTTAGGCAACGAACACTGTATCCAAAATACTTTGCGGTAAAACCCCATATATCACTAATATGGAAGTTTTCTAAACCGCGATGATTTGCAAAATCACTTCCAGCTTTTGAAGTCCAAAAAAAAGTTTGAATTCCCAAATTTTCGAAAGAAGAACCATCTCTTATTCCAGCAGGTAAAGCAGAAAATCCGGATATGTTTGTTGCTGCATTAGGACTATTCCAATGTATTGTGTCCTGTTCTTTCTTTTTCCCCCCAGCAACATTTTGTCCACCTAAATAGTTTGCCAGGATCTCCCATTCTTGTTTACTTGGGACATGCCAACCATTAGGGCAAATACCTTGTACACCGCTTGGTACCAAATCACTACTTGATTCTCCATTCATCACTGCTGCCCAAGTATAAAGTTTCCCATAAACTAATGTATTTAATGTATCATCATTATAATCAAAATAGTATTTTGTAGTATTACCCCATGGAATTGAACCTATGCCAGTTCCATCCACTAAAGCAGAACCATCTTCATAATGCATGGTTTTGAGGTTTTCTTTCATCCAACACTGATTCCCAATTTGAACTGTATTATATACATTTCCATCAAAATCAGCAACGGTTGGAATATCATTGCAAGCTTCCTGTGCAAAAACAAACTGACAAAGGAAAACCGCTGATAAAAATATTAAATTAGCTTTCATAATAGAATCAATTAGTTTATAAATTTTAAAAATAGTAAATATTAATTGAATTCAAAGGAAAACATTATTCCCCAACACTCATAATTCTCGTGTCAGAAAAATCACCTGAATTTAATCTATAGAAATACGTTCCTGCCGACAAGTGTTTTCTATCGAAAATAATTGTATGATTTCCGGCAGTATAATTTTGCGAATGAATGGTTTCAATTCTTTCTCCCAGAAGATTAAATAATTCTATTTCTACAAATGCTTTATGAGGAGCATAAAAACTAATTTCTGTTGTTTCAGAAAATGGATTTGGAACATTTTGAAATAGTTGGAAAGTTGAATGTTGAATTTCAAAAGTTGAAAGTTTTTCAACAATTGAAATTTTATTTGTTATATACAATTCATCGCCTTGAAGCCAATTTTCGATTTCAAGAGTCTCCTCATTCGTTCCATTCCAAACCTTAACAATAAATTTCTCATTTTCAAGCAAACCATCAATTTTTTTGGTCAATTCATCGTTTCCCCAAATTGAAATTGCAAGATTTTCACTGGTAAAAACTGATGAGCCAACCAATAATCCTTCTGAGCTATAAATTCCAATTTCTGAGTCAATTGGAGGTTCTGTTTCCCAGGCTGCTTTTGGAATTCCGAGGGTCATATTTGAACCTGTGTTTATTGTTGTTTTAAATTGTTTTGGCTGAGGGATTTGAATATTAGATTTTGAGATGTTTGCAGAATTTGGTGGGTAAGTTAGAATATTAGAATTGTTCATTTTTATTTGATAGCCTTCGCCGGGAATCATGTTTCCAATTGTATTTATTCCATAATTTGGCCAATAAATCAGTCCTAAATAATTTTTAACTATTTCAATGTCATTTGAGATATTACTTAACATATCGACTATTGAAGCCGGGTCTGATCTTAAATATGGAATAAATGACCATCCGGAAGGAACATTACAATTTTCATTTTCAGGTTGTATGGATAAACCTGTAATTGTTAAAATATCAGGGTTAGTCATGCTAATTTGATAACCCTCATGAATTGATAGGTTTCCTATAAAGTTTATTCCGTAGGCAGGCCAATAGATTTGACCAAGATAGTTTTTCACAATCACTACATTTGAAACATTATTTGCAAAAATTGAATCAAATAACTCTTCAGAAGGAATTATATTAGTTGAAAAGAAACTCCAGCCTGGAGGAAGGACAATTTGCTGTGAACTACTAAATGATAGATTAAATAAAGAAGTTAAACCACTCATTCCGTTTATAGCAAAAAACTCCTGGTCTGTCATAGGAGGAACAGGCATATATGTAGCATCTACTTCATATTCTGTGCTTTCTGAAATGTCCCATATTTTCCATTTAAATTCCTCACCAATTGCAAAGCCATTGTTTAAGCCAACTTCAGCTCCCCATGCTGCAATCGAAGTTGTGTTGTTTTGCCAAATTGTATAGCCTCCACAAGCCAGTGTGCCCAAGGAGTCGTAGAAAACACCAATAAAATCTCCAACATCAATCGGAGTATTGTTCATTGTAATTATTGCAGTATCAGGAATTAAAATTGTGTGATTTGTAGAACTTACTGTATAAGGCCAGTCAGGTGGATATGAGTTCAGAGGTTCAGTAATTTCAAACATTTCTATATTGGTGCATGAATTATTGTCAATTACGGTTACGTAATACAAGCCGGCACTTAAATTGTAAACATCTTCAGAGGTTTCTCCATTAGACCAAATATGTGAATATGGCTGAACACCTCCACTTATTGTCAAATCAATTGAACCGTTTGTTGTTCCTGTAATTAACACATTCGAAATGTTACTATAGGTCTCAATCTCAGAAGGTTCAGTAATTGTCATAGAGTCAACAACAACATTATTCCCAGAATCGCTTATTGTTACAAAATAATTTCCTGCACCCAGATTTGATATATATTCTGTTGTATCTCCAGTATTCCATAAAAATGAAAATGGAGACACACAACCATTTGCAGCAAGTTCTATTGAGCCGGTATTACCTCCATTACAATCAACATTCTCAGTATTTACATAATCTATTGAAAGACTGGTTGAATCAATTGAAATCGTTACTGTATCAATAAAAAAACCTGAACATGAACAAATTACTCCTGCAATATAAGAAGTAGTTGAAATTGGATTAACGGTTATTGATGATCCATTACTGATAATATTTCCATATGTATCATACCATTGAATTTGCGGAAGCGAAATTGTACCTATCGGTTTAAATTTTGAACTCTCATATTGAGCACTCCATTGGTTGCCATTTCTTCCTGGGACCCAATAAGCCAAAGTTCCGTTGAAGTTATGTATTCCCTGAGTTGATGCTACACTCCATTGAGTACAAATTGGCTTATTTGTTATATGGTTGTAAATCTCATTTGAACCCTCACATAAAACTATTTGAAATTTTCCGAGGTTACTTGTACATGCATGCATTGGACAATTATCCCAGTTAACAAC
The DNA here is from genome assembly GCA_018692315.1 of Bacteroidota bacterium. Taxonomy (NCBI): domain Bacteria; kingdom Pseudomonadati; phylum Bacteroidota; species Bacteroidota bacterium. Next base: position 10,034 of record JABHKC010000208.1, read on the forward strand.
AAATTTCCTATTGGGTGATACTCCTGTAACATAATAGAAAACATAAGGACCTACACCGTATGATGGGTTCCAGTCTGCCCAAGGTCCCATAATACAATTTTTTGGAACGCTAACTCCAGAATTCGGTAAAATACAAGCAGTAAAAGTAATTGGTTGCCCTGGACTAAAACTTAACCATCCATTAGAGCCAACATAACATGAGGTGAAAACTTGTCCGAAAAAACAAAATTCAAATGGAATTTGAATTTGACTTGAAACAACATCGTCCCAATAAGTACCAGGGAAAGGTACAGGTGTACCCCCGTAAGTCTCAGGTGCATAAGGAACTGTATCATAAAAGTATGTATTTGTGCTATTGATTGAAGAAGTGGTCGCATTTAATGTGATACTTGTTCCAGCACAAATTGAGGTATCATTACCTGCAAAAATTTGTGCTTTTGTTTCTTTAGTGAAAATAAAAAAAAGAATTAAGCTTAGACTTAGGGTAGTAATAAGGTTTTTCATAATAATTATATTTTTAGTTTAGTTGATATCCAGATAATTAACCTTGTCAAAGTCTTAAACTTTGACAAGGTAGTTTAATAAATCATTCAACACTCATAATTCTCGTTTCAGAAAAATCACCTGAACTTAATCTGTAAAAATACGTCCCGGCAGGCAAGTGTTTTCTGTCGTAAATAATTGTATGTTTTCCGTGAGGATAGTTTTGCGACTGTATTGTTTCAATTTTTTCGCCAATAAGGTTAAAAAGCTCAATTTCTACAAAAGTTTTCTCAGGAAGAAAAATACCAATTTCA